>CANRGI010000043.1 GCA_947630095.1 uncultured Bacilli bacterium | reverse complement strand
AACGATTCATTAACATAATAGAGTAATCCATTGATAAAGCCATTTGTAAGATTGCCGAAATACTACTAGTAATATTGGATACACTACTAAAAATAATATTAGAGCCATTATTTAAAATAATTGCAATTATACCTTTATAAGCCGCACTATTTTTAGTTTGTAAACCAAGTAATCTCATAGTACTAAAGTTACAATCTACTATTGTCTTTGGAAGTTCTTCTGTTTTATTTAAAGCCCAGTCTACTACTTGCACTAAATCTAATGCAAATCTACTTTCATTTGCACTTCCATATAACTCTCCAAAGACTCCACACCAATACCATTTCTTTATTTTCTCTTTAACACTTGCATTTTCAAAATCATTATCTAAAATTGTACAAATAGTTGCTAGTGGCACTATTTGTGTTGTATAAGGTATGTCTTCGTGTGAGTATATTCTCATTTCTACCATTAACTTATTTGCTTTTTTAAATCCCTCTATTAAATCGTCATAATTATCTTTAAAATCTTGTAATTTAAGATTTAATACATCTTTTTTCTTACAACTAACTGTACCTTTATTTTTATATGTAGTTAATAAAGCCATAGAAGTTAGAAAACTAACATTATCTACTGATTTAAGGTTTTCATTTTTATATAATGTCTCTTGTGTTTCCCTCCACTTTTCTCTTAAATCAAAATTATCAGCAGCATAAGTAGCAGTAAGTAATTCAAATACATTTAATGGTACTCCACCTTGGTTTACATTTTCAAATACTTCACAAACTGCTTCTTTTGGTGTATTTTTTAAAATTCTTATTATAGGTACATTATAACCTAATAAAGGATGTATTATTAAATCGTCTATTTTTTGATATTCTTTAGTTATTTCTTTTTCATAATCATAATATTCGTGGTAATTATTTCTCCACTCATTTATTTCTGCTTCTTTAGATAATCTATTAAAAGGTATCATTTTATTTTTATATTCTAGTTCAGGTGTACTTAAATCAAGTACAATATCTCTACCTATATTTTTTCTAATTTGCTTATTTTCGTCTACTGAAACAATAGCATCTAGTCTATCAACATTAGGGTCTAATGCTTTTTTAATATCTAAATAATAATATCTTTTTATAGGTTGTTTATTATCATTTTGAGTTTCCACTGGTTTTTTATTTCTCATAGAAAGAAAAGTTGATGTAAGTCTTTGTTGCCCATCTAATATCATTATCTTTGCATCTTTCTTTTCACTACCAGAACCTTCTACATTTCTACATTTGAAATGAAATTCTCCTCCTGATTCAAGTAGCATTATTGCACCTATTGGGTAGCGCATAGTTAAACTTGCAAGTAAATTACAAATTCTACTATCTTCCCATACCCATCCTCTTTGAAAGTCAGGTAATTGTATATCGTGTGTTTCTATTTCGTCTAATAAAGCACTTAGACTAACTTCTTCTGATTTAAACATTCTAATTCTCCTTTACTATACTAACTGTAAATTTATTTCCTAAATCGTCTACAAATTCGTGCGAAGTAGTATTTAAATTGGTACTAAGAGTTGCTAATAATTCACTTTCTATTTCATTTTTATAAGCATTTACTACTGAAGACATAAGATTTTCATTAGCAATTATTTCAATTTTTATTCTATCACTTATATCAAGTCCTATATCTTTTCTTAATACTTGACAATTTCTTATTAAATCTCTTAATATTCCTTCACTTTCTAATTCTTTAGTTACAACTACATCTAGTATAACAAAATTTGTTCCATCACTTGAAGCATTAAATCCTTCTTTTGAGTGCATTCTAACATCTAAATATGTTTTATCTAATGTATAAGTTTCCCCATTAATTTCTATTACTTTACCATCTATATTTTCTAAATCTACAGCAGTATAAGTTTTTAAAATATTAGCAAACTCATTTATATTTTTACCAAATAATTTACCAACATTTTTAAAATTAGGTTTTATTTCATAATTTAAATATTCACTTAAATTAGATGTAAATTCAACTTCTTTTACATTAAGTTCTTCTTTAATTAAATCAGTTAAATCACCTATTATATCTTTATTTTTAATATCTAATAATACTTTAGATAAAGGTTGTCTTATTTTTATATTTGCTTCTTCTCTAGCATTTCTTCCTAAACTAATTAAATCTCTTACTAAGTCCATTCTAGTTTCTACTTTTTCATTTATAAGACTATCTTCACTTACTGGGAAATCAGACAAATGCACACTTTCTAAACCAGTTAAATTTCTATAAATATCTTCTGCTAAAAATGGACTAACAGGAGCGATTAATTTAGTTAAACCAAGTAATACTTCATAAGTAACTTTATATACTGATAGTTTAGATTCGTCAAGTTCTCCTTTCCAAAATCTTCTTCTATTTCTTCTTATATACCAATTAGATAAATCTTCACTTACAAATAAAGTTATAGGTTTAACTACTTTATTTAAATCATATTCTTCATAAGCATTTGTAACAGTTTTAATTAATCTATTATATTTACTAAGTAACCACTCGTCTATTATTTCATATTGAGTAGCATTTATAAAGTCTTTAGTTTCTAATTTATCTGCATTAGCATACATAGCAAAGAAGTTATAAGTATTTCTTAAAGTATTAAAGAATTTTGAATTTACTTCTTTTACTCCCTCTTCGTCAAATTTTATAGGTGTCCATATAGGACTAACTGATGGAAGATACCATCTAATCGCGTCTGAACCATAAGTATTCATTAATGTAAAAGGCTCGATTGCATTTCCTTTACTTTTATGCATTTTCTTACCAAATTTATCTAATAATAACTCATTTACTAATACTCTTTTATAAGGACTTACGCCTGTTAAGAATACGCCTATTACTATAAGACTATAAAACCAACCACGAGTTTGGTCAATTCCTTCTGCTATAAAATCTGCTGGATATTGACTTTTCCATAGTTCGTTATTTTCAAATGGATAATGATATTGGGCAAATGGCATAGAACCAGAATCAAACCAACAATCTATTACATCAGGCACTCTTGACATTAACTTACCACACTTTGGACATTTAATATGTATATCGTCTACATAAGGACGATGTAAATCTATATTTTCGTCTATTTTTTCTATACTTTTTTCTATTAATTCTTTTTTACTACCTATCATTTCGTCGTGACCACAAGTGCATCTCCATAATGGTAGTGGTGTTCCCCAGTATCTACTTCTTGAAATTGCCCAGTCGTTTAGGTTTTCCAACCAGTTTGCAAATCTCTTTTCTCCTACAAAATCAGGATACCATTTTACTTTCTTATTTGCTTCTATTATCTTATCTTTTAAATCAGTAACTTTTAAATAAAATGATGGCTTACTATAATAAAGAAGTGGTGTATCACATCTCCAACAATGAGGATAATTGTGAACCATTTTTTGTTTTTTAAATAATTTATCATTTTCTTTTAAGTATTTTATTACTTCAATATCAGCATCAAAGACACTCATACCTTTCCAAAAACCTTCAGTATAAGTTCCATCTTCGCCTACAGGGTTTAAATAAGGTAAATCATATTTTTTACCTACTTTAGCATCGTCTTCACCAAAAGAAGGGGCAATATGTACTATACCGGTTCCATCTTCCATAGTAACATAAGTATCACAAGTTACAAAAAATGCTTTTTTATCTACTTTAAGAGATGGTATTAATTGTTCATATTCTG
This sequence comes from uncultured Bacilli bacterium, assembly GCA_947630095.1. Lineage (GTDB taxonomy): Bacteria > Bacillota_I > Bacilli_A > RF39 > UBA660 > MGBC139354. The sequence continues at coordinate 5,113 of CANRGI010000043.1, read as the reverse complement.
TGTACTCTAAGTCAGTACCTTTATAAGTTTCAAGTACGTTATAGTCTTCTCCTAAAACATTATTAGCAAGTTTTTTTGCAAGTATAAATTTATAACCTTTAGACTCTGCTAATATATATTCTTCATTAGGGTTTACACATAAAGCAACATTTGAAATTAATGTCCAAGGAGTAGTTGTCCAAACTAAAAAGTAAACATCTTCTCCTTTTTTCTTCATAGGCACAGTTACTGTTTCAACTGTAACTTCTTTATACCCTTGTGCCACTTCGTGAGATGCAAGTCCTGTACCACAACGTGTACAAAAAGGCACTATTTTATGACCTTCATAAAACAAACCTTTTTTAAAGAATTCACTTAATATCCACCATTCAGTTTCAATATAATTATTATCATAAGTTATATATCTATTTTTTAAATCTATGAATTGACCCATTTCATTTGTAAGACGCTCGAAAGCCTCCTCATTTTCCCACACTGTTTTTCTGCACTCTTCATTAAAAGGTTTTATTCCGTACTTTTCTATATCAGTTTTATTTTTAAAGCCTAGGCGTTTTTCAACTTGAACTTCAACAGGTAATCCGTGAGTATCCCAACCTACTTTTCTAACTACTCTTTCGCCTTTCATAGTATGATATTTACAAATAGTATCTTTTACAAATTTAGCAACCATATGATGTAAACCTGGCATACCATTTGCTGTTGCTGGGCCATCAAAAAAGACATAGTTATTATCTTTACTCTTTGTTTCTATTGATTTTTTAAATATTTCTTCCTCTTCCCAACTTTTAAGTATTTCAAGTTCTCTTTCGTGAACTGGTTTTTTTGATAATTCTTTAAACATAAATATACCCTCTTTCTTATAAATAAAAAGTTATAACTAGGAGTAAAGTGTACGGTACCATCCTATTTATAACTTTATCTTACTTTATTTAACGCATAATATGCGTCTTTAACTCTTCGTTAAAGAACATCCAGAGTGATTCATATATAACATACTTATTAGTTTTCACCTAACACTAACTCTCTATAAAGATCTGCTATATAACGTCTCTTTCACTTGTTTTTACGTATTTAGTATAACAAATTTATTTTGATTTGTAAATATTTTATAATGTTAAAAAGACTATAAATCCTAGTCTCCTTTTTTAATTACCATTTGTTGGCTGGTTTCACCGCTTTATTAATTACCATTTATTGGCTGGTTTCACCGCTTTATTGATTACCACTTATTGGCTGGTTTCACCGCTTTTATGAAGTTAACTTGTAACTTCGTATAATATAATACCATAAAATACCTTTTAAGTCTAGTATTTTAATATTCCTTAAAATTTTAACTCCATTTAAAAATCTATCTTTTCTCTAATTCTTCCATAAGTATTTTATTAGTTGTAGATGGATTTGCTTTCCCACCACTTGCTTTTAAAATTTGTCCTACAAAGAACCCTACTATATTTGTTTTTCCACCTTTATAAGTATCCACTTGTGCTTTATTTTCGTCTAATACTTTATTAACTAATTCTCTTATAACATTATCGTCACTTATTTGTTCCATACCTTTTTCTTTTACTATTTCTTCAGGCGTTTTTTCTTCTGTTAGTGATAACTCTAAAACTTCTTTTCCTTGTTGTGTGCTTATTTTACTACTTTTTATCATATTTATTAAACTAACTAACATTTGAGGTGTAGTATATATTTCATTAATAGTTTTATTTTTAGTATTCATAAAACCTAAAATTCTAGTAGTTATCCAATTTGATGCTTCTTTAGCATCTGCCCCTAGTCTAAGAGTCTCTTCAAAGTAATCACTTACTTCTTTAGTTTTAACAAGCGTCTTTGCATCTTTCACCATTACTCCTAGTGAAATATATTTTTGTAGTCTTTCTTGAGGTAAAACTGGAATACTTTCTTTTATTTCATTTATAAACTCATTATCTAATTTAACTACTGGTATATTAGGTTCAACATAATATTTATAGTCTACTGCTTCTATTTTTTCTCTCATACCAACAGTCACTTTTTCTTCGTCTACCCATCTACGAGTTTCTTGTTTAACTTTACCTCCACCCTCGAGTATCTCTCTTTGTCTTTTAATTTCATACAAAATAGTTTCTTTTACACTATTAAATGAATTTATATTTTTAATTTCTGCACGTATACCTAATTCAGTATCAGTCTCCTTCATCATAGATATATTAACATCTACTCTAAGTTCTCCTTTATCACTTGAAGCATCTGATATATCACAATATTTTATAATACTTCTTAAATTTTCTAAAAATTCTATTACTTCATTTTCATTATTAAATACCGGGTCAGTTACTATTTCTACTAAAGGTATTCCAGCACGATTATAATCAATTAAACTATACCCATCGTGATGGTCTAAACTAGCAGAATCTTCTTCTAAATGAAGTTGATGGATAGTTACTCTTTTTATTTTATCTTGAACATTTATATCTAAATATCCATTTTTTCCAAAAGGTTTAGTCATTTGGGTTAGTTGATATCCTTTAGGTAAATCTGCATAATAGTAATTCTTTCTATCAAACATAACCTCATTAGGTACTTCACAGTTTAATGCTAAAGATAACTTAATTGCTTTTCTTATTGCTTCTTTATTAGGTAGTGGTAATATTCCAGGAAATGCTAAATCAATAACACTTATATTTTGATTAGGACTAGGATTATATTCATTTAAAGATGGAGAAAACATTTTAGATTTAGTTTTTAATTCACAATGGACTTCAAGCCCGATTACTGCTTTATACATACTTTATTTCACCTCTTTAATATTATCGTCTATAAATTTTGCTATATTTAAGCATACCCCATCTTCTTTAGCCGCACAAGTTAAATTTATTCCTACAGGCATATTTTCTACATAACCCATAGGTAAAGTTATACTAGGGTATCCTCCAAAATTACCTATACATAAATGATTTTCAAGTATTAAAAAGTTATCGTCTAACTTGTCTACTTCTTCATTAGTTATCTTAGGCGCTACTCCACCACTTGCTGGTAATATAAGCCCGTCATACTCTTTAAATAATTCATTTATCTTTTCTACTATCATTCTTCTTACTCTTTTAGCATTTAAAAATAATTTTTCTTGATTTTCTCTTTGTAAAATATAACTACCTATTACAAATCTTCTCTTTATCATTTCAGTAAAACCTTTAGTTCTAGTATTTTTCATTACTTCTTCAGGTGTTTTCCCACTTTCTCTAGGTCCAAAAATAAAACCTGTTAAATTAGAATTATTACTAGTTGCTTCTGCACAAGATATAATAAAATATACTGGATATATTGCTTCTAATAGACTTTTATCAAAACCTACTTCTTCTATTACTATACCTTTATTTCTTAATTTTTCTATTGTTTCTTTAAATATTTTAATAGTTTCTTTTGTATCTTCTTTATTAGCAGATTCTATAATCTCTTTTATATAGAAAAGTTTTTTACCACTTACATCATTGTCTAAGTTATCACTATATTTTATATCTTCATTAGGTAATGTAGTCATATCTAAACTATCAAACCCTTTTAATGTATCAGTTACAATAGAAACATCACGGACATTTCTTGCAAAAATTCCAACGTGGTCTAAACTAGAAGCAAACGGAAACAAACCCCATCTACTAATACGTCCATAAGTAGGTTTAAATCCAACAACACCACAGTAACTAGCAGGTTTTCTTACAGAATCTCCTGTATCACTTCCAATACTAAATGGTACAAGCCCTAAGGCAACTGAAACTGCACTTCCCGCGCTTGAACCTCCTGGAATACGTGTAATATCAAAAGGGTTATATACTTTACCTGTATGCGCAGTCAAGCCACTTCCACCCATAGCAAGTTCGTCAAGAGTTGTTTTTCCAACCAACACTGCCCCTGATTCTTTTAACTTTCTATAAACTGTAGAATCAAATACTGGTACATAATCTTTTAGTATGTTACTAGAACCAGTTGTTAAAATATCTTTAGTTGAAAAATTATCTTTAAGTGAATATGGTATTCCTTTTAAAATACTATCACTTTCCATTGAATTGTATTTATCTATTATAGTTACAAATTCATTATATGTTTTATTAGTTTCATAAGCATTTTCTATTACATCTTTAAATATCTCTTCACTACTTACTCCACTATCTATTAAATTTCTTAACTCAGTTATACTACCTTTATATTTCACTTACTCCACCACCTTTGGTACTTTAACACTATTTGCTTCTACATCTTTAGAATTACGAAATGCCTCTTCACTTCCTAAAGACATTGTAACTTCGTCTTCTCTTAAATAAGCACTTTCTAAAGGAAAAGGATAATTCATAGGTTCATACTTTTTAATATCTTTAATATTATCTATTAATTCTACTTGTTTAAGTAATACTTCAAATTCTTGTTGTAATGTTTCATATTCTTTTTCTTCCATATCAAACTCTAATTTATTTGCATAATCTTTTAATTTTTCTATTGGTATCAGTTAATCACTTACATAAATATAATAACATAAAAAAAGAAGAATTGAAACTTTTTTCTTCTTTAATTTAATTTTAATTATCTGCTTCTGCACACTCTGCATCTATAGAAGGTATATATGGGTCGTTTGTTGTACCATTACCACTTATTTCTACACAAGACTTTAAAGAAACTACTGGACGAACGCCAAACATATTATCGACTTCATTGTTGATACTCAAGTGCCCAGGAGCACTGGAGCCCCACACAAAGAACACATACGGATAGTTACCACTGAATTCGCCTGGACTCATTGTCCACCAATATGTATCTCCTGTAATACTATTTCCTTTACTATTTTGATAATACCAAACATTAGCATTATTACTAAGATGCACGCCACCAGCATACGAAACCTCGTCCGCTGTCATTAATGCTATTGGTTTATCTCCTAGTTTTTCATTTCCTACTTTAATTGATCCTTTTTGACTTCCAGTAAATTTATCTAAAGAACTTGTATTACCCCATAAACTTCCTGTATTACTACCTCCACATTTAAATGTTGGGTGAATATCATTTTTATTTGACACACCTCCATATTCACTTGCTTCTGTTGTTAATCTCATTGCTGCTCCATAATACATTGTACTTGTTG
>CANRGI010000042.1 GCA_947630095.1 uncultured Bacilli bacterium | reverse complement strand
ATAGCAAAAAAAGTTAAAGTAAGAGTTGGTGGTACTGCTAAAATAGCAAAGAGTGGTGCTAACCATAATAGTGGAAAGAAACCAGCAAGTTTCAGTAGAAACCACAGAAAAGCATCAGCACTAAGTAAGGCTGATACTAATAGATACAAGAAAGCGTTAAGGGGGTAGTTAGAGTATGACAAGAGTTAAAGGTGGAACTGTAACAAGAGCAAGAAGAAAGAAAGTTTTAAAAAATGCTAAAGGTTACTTTGGAAGTAAACATAGATTATATAAAACAGCACAAGAGCAATTATTCCATAGTGGAAACTATAGTTTTAGAGATAGAAAGAAAAATAAATCTAACTTTAGAAAATTATGGATAACAAGAATAAATGCTGCTTGTAGAGAAAATGATATAAGTTATTCTAGGTTTATAAATGGTCTTAATAAGGCTAATGTACAAGTAAATAGAAAAATGCTTAGTGAACTTGCTATAAATGATATGAATGAATTTAAAAAGTTAGTTGATATAAGTAAGAAAGCATTAGAAAAATAAGTATTAATCTCATAGACTTTATTGTTTATGAGATTTTTTATATAAAAAAATATAGCAATTTATGCTACATTTTCATTTGTTTTAATTTCTTTATTTTCAAATTCTCTATGAAGTGTTTTAGTTGTCCATAGTAAACTATATTTAGTTTGATTTACAATTAAATCAAATTCTCCTAAGTATTCATAAGTTCTAGGGTGCCATAGCATCTTAAAATCATTTAAACCTTTATAAGGGTTATCTTTAGAAAAATCTCCTGTCATACCATTTAAATCAAAGAAACTATAACCTGCTTCTTTATAATGGTTCATTAACATATAATGTAAATAATGATTAGGAAGTAATCTATTATATAACTTATTAAAACCACTTTCAAATATGCTTACAACATTACCATACTTAATTATAATAGCGCCTGCAATAATTTCTTCATATATACTATTTTGTAGTTTAGAAGTAATATCTGCTATTTCAATATTTATATCATTTAAAACCCTGTCACTGCGCATTTTTTCTCTATATATTTCTTTATTGTTAATGTCACTTTTAAATACTTTATTAACTTTTTCATTTATTGCTTGTTCAGTTATTAAATCTTCTTGTAAATTCTTTAAATATTCGTGATAATTAACTTTTACTAAGTATAAATCTACCATATTAGTTTCGTCAAATATTTTATATAAACTTTTATAGAAATTTGGAGATTTACTTTCTTTTCTTCTAATTAATTCATAAAAACTATTTAAACTATATAAATCTCCTTTAATTAAACTTAAACCTTTATGATTAATTTTATTTAATCTTTTTTGAAGTTTTTCGTCTAAAGAGTTAAAAGTAAATTCTTTTAAATTAACTATTGGGTTATATTTAGGTAACATACTTTCAAAATATATATTGTTTTTAAGTCTTTTATATTTATTATTTTCTAATAAGGTATATAGAGGTGTTGCAAGTGAGTTTACATTTTTAGTGTTAGTTAATGGGAATACTTCGGCATAAGTTATAAGAGGGTCTATTTTTATAAAAGCATAACCTTTTTTATTAAAATATTTTCTTAAACATTTACTAAATTCTTTAAATAATTGCTCGTCAAAGTAATCAATTAAGAAACCACGAGGGGCATAGCCATATTTGACATTTAAAGAGATAGATTTAGTAAGTATTAAGGAAGCAGCGACTAAAGTATTGTTTACGTATGCTCCTATATACATATCAGAGTAGCCATATTTACTCATAAGTGTACCATAAGTACTTGTTTGAAAGTAACTTTTTAAAACGTGTGAACTAGAAAACTCGTCAAATTCATTTTTAGTTAATTCTTTTAATATCATTTTAACACCTCACCAATCGCGTATATTATAGCATAAGTTAAGAAGTTTGTCCAAAGAAACTCTTTAATATTGTTATTTTTTTCTTTTAATAGTATAATTAGATTAGTTAGAGGTGAACTTTAATGAGTAAAATAGTAGATATTAAAGGAAGAGAAATATTAGATTCAAGGGGAAATCCTACTGTTGAAGTAAGTGTTACAACTGAAAAAGGTAATGTAGGTGTTTTTGGAGTGCCAAGTGGGGCTAGTACTGGAAAGAGGGAGGCATTAGAATTAAGGGATAATGACTCTAGGTATTTTGGTAAAGGAGTAAGTAAGGCAGTTAATCACGTTAATGGGATAATAAGAGAGAAATTAGTAGGAGAAGAAGTTGGAAATCAAAAGACAATTGATACTATGCTAATTGAACTTGATGGAACTCATAACAAAAGTAATTTGGGCGCTAATGCTATATTGGGTGTTAGTGTTGCCGCTTTAAAGGCCGCTGCTTTAGATGCTGGAGAACCATTATATAGGTATTTAAATAAAAGAGAAGTTAGAATACCATTTTGTATGTTTAATATTTTAAATGGTGGAAAACACGCTTGTAATAATTTAGATATTCAAGAGTTTATGATAGTACCTAAATTTAGTACATTTAAAGAAGCATTGCGTGCTGCTAGTGAGGTATTTCATAGTTTAAAAGAGATACTAGAAGATAGAGGACTTAATACATCAGTAGGTGATGAGGGAGGGTATGCACCTGACCTTGACAATAACGAAGAAGCACTAAGTGTAATAGTTAAATCAATAGAAACTGCTGGATATATACCTGGTAAAAACATATTTATAGCAATGGACGTTGCGGCATCTAGTTTTTATAATAAACAAACTGATACTTATAGAATAGATAATACTAATTTTAGTCGTGAAGATTTACTAGAGTATTATGTAAATTTAGTACAAAAATATCCTATTATAAGTATAGAAGACCCTTATGACGAAGACGATATAGAGGGATTTAAAATGATTACACAAGTATTAGGTAAAAAGATAAGTATAGTAGGAGACGATTTATTTGTAACTAATAAAAAGATACTTGAAGCAGGTATAAGAGAAAATGTTTGTAATGCTATTATAATAAAGCCTAATCAAGTAGGAACATTTTATGAAACTTTAGAGACAATAGTACTTGCTAAACAAAATAAATATACTGCTGTAGTTAGTCATAGAAGTGGGGAGACTATGGATACATTTATATCTGACCTTGCAGTAGCGCTTAATATACCTTTTATGAAAAGTGGTAGTGTAAGTAGAGGAGAGAGAATAGCAAAATATAATAGATTACTTCAAATAGAAGAAGAAATAAGAGGAGAATAAAAAAATACTTTTAAAAATAAATAAAATATGTTAGAATAGAGTTTGTAAATTGTTATTAAAGGACAACATATATAAAAAATAATTTATAGAGAGTTAGTGGAAGGTGTAAACTAATAATTATATTTATATATTACTACCTTTATAGAGAGATTAATAATCTACGTTAGACGCGTTAAGTCAAGAAAGTTAAAGGTAGGATGGTACCGTGTAAAATTTAGCACTCCTTAGATGGGTGCTTTTTTGTTAGGAGGGTGTTATGAATATAAAAGACATTGACGAAGAAATAGCAACTTTAGTAAGAGAGAAACATTTACTTAATTTGAGTATAAATCGAACGGAAGACGAAAATGCAAAAAGAGAAATGAAAAAGCGTATTATTATGATTAATTCATTAATAAGAAAGGCTAAACTAAAATATGACGAAGTAGAGAAGGAGAAAGAGGAATGAATTTATATACAAAGAAGAAAGTATGGGTTACTAATCCAGGAAAGAATATGAGAAAAAGTGAAAAAATAAATAAAATTAATAGATTATTAGATGCAAGAAGAGTAGTAATGAGTGTAAAAATTAAGGAAGATGCAAATAAGCAAGTATATGCTAGAAAGATGGTGAAATAATGGTAAATTTTAAAGAAAGTAGTGAATTAAATACATTAAACCATAGTTGTGCTCATTTAATGGCCCAAGCGATTAAACATTTATATCCAAACGCTTTATTTTGGGTAGGGCCTGTAATAGAAGAAGGATTTTACTATGATGTTGATTTAGGAGATAATGTTATTCACGACGAAGATTTAGAGAAAATAGAACGTGAAATGAAAAAGATAAGCAAAGATGGTAAACGTATTTATAGAGAAGAAATAAGTAAAAAAGAAGCATTAGAAAGATTTAAAAATGACCCATATAAAATAGATTTAATAAATAGGATGGACGAAGCAAATACTGTTATTTCTTGTTATACTCAAGGTGATTTTACCGATTTATGTCGTGGACCTCACGTAGATAGTGTAAAAGAAATAAAATATTTTAAATTAATTAAATATAGTGGTGCTTACTGGAAAGGTGACTCTAAAAATAAAATGTTACAAAGAATTTATGGGGTTTGTTTTAAGACTCAAGAAGATTTAGATAAGCACTTAGAAGAATTAGAAAGTGCTAAGATGCGTGACCATCGTAAGTTAGGAAAAGAATTAGGTATATTTGTAACTAATGATTTAGTTGGTAAAGGGTTACCTATGTATTTGCCTAATGGATATATAATATGGGAAATTTTAGAAAATTATATAAAAGAAAAAGAAAAAAAATTAGGTTATTTGCACGTTTTAACACCACCACTAGGGAATGTAGAGTTATATAAAACTAGTGGTCACTGGGACCATTATAAAGATAATATGTTTCCTAAAATGGAAGTTGAAGGAGAAGAATTTGTATTAAGACCAATGAACTGCCCACATCATATGATGATTTATGATAATAGTTTACATTCATATAAAGATTTACCTATTAGAATAGGAGAGATAGCAAGAGATTGTAGATTTGAAGCAAGCGGGGCTTTAAAAGGGATAGAAAGAGTTAGAACTTTTTGTCAAAATGATGCTCATTTATTTGTAACTCCAGAACAAATAGAAAGTGAATTTGCTAGTGTAGTTAATTTAATATTAGAAGTTTATAAAGAAATGAGTATTACTAATTATCGTTTTGAATTATCATTAAGAGACCCTGAAGATAAAGTAAAATATTATCCTGATGATGATATGTGGAATAAGGCAGAAGATACTTTAAGAAAAGTATTAGACGATTTAAAGATAGATTATGTAAGTAAAATAGGCGAGGCTGCTTTTTATGGACCTAAATTAGATGTTCAAGTTAGACCAGCAGTGGGAAATGAGTATACTCTTTCTACTTGTCAATTAGATTTCTGCTTACCAATGAAGTTTAATTTGACTTATGTAGATAAAGATGGTACTAAAAAGACACCAGTAGTGTTACACAGGGCTGTATTTGGAAGTTTAGATAGATTTATAGCATACTATTTAGAAGAAACTAAAGGAGCATTACCTTTATGGCTTACTCCTGTACAAGTAAATGTAGTACCTGTAAATAATCAATATCATTTAGAATATGCTAGTAAAATAAAAGAAAAACTATATAATGATAAAATAAGAGTTATGATGGACGATAGAGAAGAAAAACTTGGATATAAATTAAGAGAAAGTGTTATGAAAAAGGTACCTTATACTTTAATAATCGGGCAAAAAGAAGTAGACGAAGAGAAGATAAGTTATAGAAAATATGGAAGTGAAGAAACTGTAACTTTAAGTTATTCTGAGTTTATAGATAAATTAAATAAAGAAATAGAAAATAAAGAACTACTATAAAAAAGTAGTTTTTTTGGTAGTGGTTTTTTATGCACGTGGAAAAATAAGTACAAAAATATTGACATAATGTACAAAATATGTTATAATTTAAAGCGTAATGGGGGTAAGGTTGAATATGGAAGGAAGATTTTTATTAGATTATTTAGACGAAAATGATTTCAAGAAATTGGAAAGAAGTTTAAAGAAATACAATATGACTGCTTATAAAAAACTTATGTTTGATTTCTATCCAAGTTTAAGGAAAGGTCAATTTTTAGGGGAGTTAGTATCAATAAATAAACACGAACAAACTGAGTCTTATGAGTTACAACTTCCTACAGATAATTTATTTATTAAAGTTTATGGTAAAGTTAAATTAAGTTATACTGTTTATAGAAAACAAAATGTAGTAATGCTTACAGGACTTGAACCTAGAGGTATACTAATGGACGGACATAAGAGTGAATTAACTGCTTATAAAGGTATAATGATAAGTAAACAAAATGCCCAAAAGGAAATGTTTAAGATAGACTTATTATCAAGACTTGAAGATAAATAAATATAAAAAGTTGTTTAATATTTAATACATTTATAGTATAATTAATGTAGGAGGTATAAGTAATGGCTAAGTTTTGTACTAATTGTGGGAAAGAAATAGACGAGAATGCTGTCATTTGTGTTCATTGTGGTGTTCAAGTTAAAGCAAATAATGGTAATGTTACTATGAGTGAAGAGGATATAATTGATAAAAAGGCTAAAAATGCACTTACATTTGGACTTATATCTATAGTTGCTTGGATAATACCTATTATTGGATATGTTATGACTATTTTAGGCTTTGTTAATGCTTCTAAAGGTATGAAGTCAGAAAAATATAAAGGAAGAGCAATAGCAGGGTTAGTTCTTTCAATAATATTCTTTTTAGCATCTTTATGTAATTCAATTCTTGGAGTTATAAGCACACTATCATAAAACTATTATGTATAGAACCCTTTGGGGTTTCTTTTTTTAAAATAGTATGTTATAATACATTTGGTTTGGAGGAGAATATGAAAACTTATAAAAGAAATTTGCCTGATGGCGTAAGAAAAAAGTTTGTTCTTGAAAGAGGAGTAAAAGTTAAAGTTTTAAATTCAAAATATTATTCTAAAAAGAATAAACAAAAAGAAGAAAAGTAAATCAGACTATATTAGGTTTGCTTTTTTCTTTTATTTTAGTATAATTAAATTAGGAGGGAGAAGTAATGGCTAGGTTTTGCAGTAATTGTGGGAAAGAAATAGAAGATAAGGCTACTATTTGTGTTCACTGTGGGGTTCAAGTTAATAATTTAGAAGAACAAAGAGAACAATATTTAATCGATAAAAGCGCTAAAAATTCGCTTATATTTGGTATAGTTTCATTATTAACTTGTTCAATTCCTTTATTAGGATTTATTATGAGTGTTATAGGTGTATGTTATTCTTTTAAAGGATTAAAGTCAGAAAAGTATAAAGGTATGGCAATAGGCGGAACAATTTTATCAATTTTATTTTTAGTGGTTTCAATTATAATTTTTAGTTTTTTAATCGCTCTTATATTATTGCCTTCAATGTTTTAAGTGTTTTTCTTTTTTATTTAAGGAAATAGTGATAGAATTAAGGTAGGAGGGATAAGAAATGGCTAAGTTTTGCAGTAATTGTGGTAAAGAAATAAACGAAAATGCTGTAATTTGTGTTCACTGTGGGGTTCAAGTTAATAATTTAGAAGAAAATAAAATAGAAGATAAAAAGGCTAAAAATTCTTTTGTATTTGGGATACTTGCTTTTTTGTTTTGTATTGTTCCTATATTAGGTTTTATCTTTAGTGTTTTAGGAATAAGTTATGGTATTAAAGGTTTAAAGTCAAATAAAAACAAGGGTATGGCTATTGGCGGTATTGTTTTGTCAATTTTATCAGTTTTAGTTTTTATTATTTTAGTTGCTCTTATATTTTCACTTCCAACATTTTAGATATTTTTCTTTTTCATTTAAGGAAATAGTGATAGAATTAAGGTAGGAGGGATAAGAAATGGCTAAGTTTTGTAGTAATTGTGGTAAAGAAATAGAAGATAAGGCTACTATTTGTGTTCATTGTGGAAGTAAAGTTAGCACTTTAGAAGAACAAAATGAGCAAGATTTAATAGATAAAAGTGCTAAAAATTCGCTTATATTTGGTATAGTTTCATTATTAACTTGTTCAATTCCTGTGTTAGGTTTTATTATGAGTGTTATAGGTATTTGTTATTCTACTAAGGGTTTAAAGTCAGAAAAGTATAAAGGTATGGCTATAGGTGGCATTATTTTATCAATTTTATTTTTAATAATTTCACTTATAATGTTTATTATATTAATTGCTATAATATTATATTTTTCAAAACAGTCCGTAGGATAGATATTTTTCTTTTTGATTTAAGAAAATAGTGATATAATGTATGTATAAGGAGTATTATGAACCAAGAGAAAATAGGTAAATTTATTAAAGATATTAGAATAAAAAATAATTTAACACAAAAACAATTTGCAGATATTTTTGGGGTTACTTTTCAAGCAGTAAGTAAATGGGAAAATGGTAAAAACATACCCGATATTGCAATATTGAAGCAAATATGTGAGAAATATAACTATAATATAAATGAATTACTTGATGGAGAAGTTAAGGAAAAGAGTAAAAGTTTAAGAAAATATTATGTTTTAAGTGTATTTTTCATTATATTATTTGTAATGTTTATAATAATTAGTAAAAATAATGATTTTGAATTTAAAACATTAAGTAGTAAATCAAGTGAGTTTGATTTGTATGGTAGTATTGCATATAATAATGATAAGGCATCAATATATATATCAAATATAGATTACTGTGGTAGTGAAGAAAATCTTATGTATAATTCTGTTAATTGTTATTTATATGAAAATAATGGAAAGAATAAAAAGATTATAGACGAGTGTACTTATAATTATTTAGAAGATAAACCTTTAGAAGAAATACTAAAAGAGGTTAGTTTTAATATAGACGATTATCAAAAGACTTGTAAAATATATGACGATAATTTGATTTTAGAAATGGTATGCACGAATGGGGAGGGGGAAGAAATATACTATAGTATTCCTCTTAAATGTGCATAAGAAAGGAAATATGTATGAGAATTGGTGTAGATATTGATGGAGTTATTAGTGATATGAGTAGGTTTATGCTTGATTATGGAAGTAAATTCTTTTCTAAACAAAATGTTAATTTAGTTAATCAAGATGCTTATGAGATAAGTGATATGTTTAATGTTTCATTAGATTTAGATAGAGAATTTTGGAATAAAAATACTTTAATATATGTAAAAAAGAAACCTCGTGAATTTGCTAATACAATAATTAATAAGCTTAAAAATGAAGGGAATAAAATTTATTTGATTACTTCAAGAGGTACTGGGAAAGATGGAATAAGTAAAGAAAAAATGAAAGAGGAAACTATAAAGTGGTTAAAAGAAAATAATATAAATTATGACGATATATTCTTTGTGCCTGATAATGAAAAATTAGAAATATGTACTACACAACATATAGATTTAATGATAGAAGATAAAGTGGA
>CANRGI010000041.1 GCA_947630095.1 uncultured Bacilli bacterium | reverse complement strand
GTGCCCTTACATCTTTAAAATATTTTTATGAAGAAGCACCAGAATATTATGTAATAGGCGCAGGGAGTTTACTAGGTGTACATATTAATAAAAAAGACTTTTCTTTTCCAGTAGGTAAAGTTGAATTTCTAACAATTTATCCACTATCTTTTGAAGAATTTTTAATAAATACTAATAATGATTTATTATTAGAAAACATAAAAGAATGCTTTAAGAAAAATACCCCAATGGCCGAAACATTACATAAAGAGGCACTAGACCTTTATTATGATTATTTATCTATAGGTGGTATGCCAGAAGTAGTCGCAGATTTCATTTCTTCAAATAGTACTATAACTGCAATTGATTATCAAAAGGCAATATTAGACTCTTATAAAAGTGACATAACTAAATATAGTGAAGTGACAGATGCTCCTAAAATCATAGCCGCTTTTGACTCTATACCAGTTCAACTTGCCAAAGACAACAAAAAATTTCAATATAAATTAGTCCAAAAAGGTGGAACTAGTTCTATCTTTGGTGCTTCTATTAATTGGTTAGTTAATGCTGGAATAGTTAATAAATGTGTTAAAACAAAAATAGGTTTACCTTTAAAGATGTATGAAGAATTAGACTCTTTTAAACTTTATATGAACGATGTTGGACTCCTAACTAACTTAAGTGAGTTTCCTATATATTTAATTCAAAATAGAGAAGCAGTTAATGAAGTAATGATAGGTATGTTAACAGAAAACTATGTTGCATCTTCTCTTAAATATAATGGTTTAAACCTTAATTATTGGAAAAATGACTATGATAGCGAACTTGATTTCATTTTACAGTCAGAAAAAGGCTTAATAATTCCTCTTGAAGTAAAAACAAGCACTAATACAAAATCTAAAAGTTTAAATAATTATATGAAAGAATATAATCCCCACTATGGCATCAGGGTTTCTAGTAAAAACTTTGGTTTTGAAAATAACATAAAATCAGTTCCATTATATGCAGTATTTTGTATAACAGCAGATACTTTAGATATTGATTAAAATTTTAAATAGATTATTGACTACTACCCCCTAGGGGTAGTATAATTTATTTTTGAAAGGAGACCATTATGTCAAAAGAAGTAAAAACGGTAAATAGAACAGAAATAGAAAAGAAAAAATTAGATACAAGACTAAAGATTTTAGAAGGTCAAATAAGAGGCATTGAAGAAATGATAAAAGAAGATAGATACTGTGGAGACATACTTATTCAACTTTCTTCTATTGCATCAGGCATAAAAAGCATATCTCGTGAAATATTAAAAAATCACATAAACACTTGTGTTAAAGAAAATTTATCTAAAGGAAATACTGACATTATAGACGAAGTATTAGAATTAATAAGGAGGCTAAATTAATGAGAAAATTAAGTATAACTATAGAAGGTATTAGTTGTGAACATTGTGTAAAAAGAATAAAAGAAGCACTTTTACAAAACAAAAACATAAAAAGTGTTAAGATAAAAGATTTAAAAGAAGCACATATAAAATGTGATAATGTAAGTGACGAAGAAATAATAAACACAATTAATGATTTAGGATATGTAACTAAAAAAGAGTATATAAAAGCGGACTAATTAAGTTTAAAAATAGGCAGGTTAGATTATTATGGAAAGATATCAAGAAATAGAAAGAAGTATAATAACCAAATTTAGAAAAGATATATGGAGCAAATTTATGCGAGCCGTAAGTGATTACAAATTGATAGAAAAAAACGACAGAATTATGGTTTGTATAAGTGGTGGAAAAGACTCATTTCTTTTAGCAAAATGCATAGAAGAATTAATAAAGCACGGTAATATTAAATTTGAAGCAGAATATGTAGTTATGGACCCAGGTTATAACGAACAAAACAAAAAATATCTAATAGAAAATGCTAAATTATTAAATATACCTATACAGATATTTGAAAGTGATATATTTAATATAGTAAAAGATATTGAAAAAAGTCCTTGCTATCTATGTGCTAGAATGAGAAGAGGTTACTTATATAGTAAAGCACAAGAACTAGGTTGTAATAAAATTGCTTTAGGTCACCATTTTGACGATGTAATAGAAACAACACTACTTTCTATGATATATTCTTCAGAACTAAAAACAATGATGCCAAAACTTCATAGTGATAATTTTAAAGGATTAGAACTTATTAGACCTTTGTACCTAGTTAAGGAAGCATCTATAATATCTTGGAGAAACTATAACAAATTAACTTTCCTAAACTGCGCTTGTAGATTTACAGAAAATTGTTCACTTGACGAAACTAAAAGTAAACGTCTTGAAATGAAAGAACTTATAAATTATTTAAGAAAACTAAATAAAGATGCTGACTTCAACATATTTAAATCACTTGACAATGTAAACCTTAATTGTATTTTAGGTACAAAAAAGAATGGGGTTTATACTTCATTTTTAGATAATTATGATAAAAAAGATAGATGATTTAATTTAATGTTATTCTATCTTTTTCTTTTATTATATTAGTTTCAAAAAATTTTTTAAAAGATTTATAAAGATAATAAGTATCAACACTACCTATAACTTCTTTAGCCCCGTGCATAGCAAGTTCCCCAAGTCCCACCTCAATCGAGTCTATGCTGACGTGTCTTAAACTTATCCCAGATAAAGTGCTACCACTACTCATATCATTTTTAGTTACATATTCTTGATAAGGCACTTTAACTTTATCACATATACCTTTAAATATTGAAGATGTTATACTATTAGTAGTGCTATTTATATCCCTAGAAATTACAACTCCTTTATTTAAAAATACCATATTGTTAATATCACTATTTAAAGGATGGTTTGGATGCACCGCGTGAGTGTTATCCGCGCTCACTATTGTAGAATTACTTACCATTATAGATATATCTTTATCTTTACAAGCACATATTCTTTTTAAAGTATCCATAAGAAAAGACGAGTCAGCACCTTCTGCAGTAAGAGAACCGATTTCTTCACTATTAAACGCGCAAAAAATATTAAAGTTACTCTTAGATTTATTATTTATAAATGCTTCTAACCCAGCATAAGTACAAGTTAAATCGTCAATTCTAGGAGATAATATAAACTCTTTATTAATTCCAAAGTATTCTGGTTTACTTACTGAATATAAAAATAAGTCATAATCTATTATTTTATCTTCTTTCTCAAGTTTAATATATTTTTTAATTAATTCATTAATTGTATTATTACTATTTTTAAGTGATATTATAGGTATTAAATCTTTCTGTTCATTCAAAGATAAATTTTCATTTGCTTTGCTATTTTGATGTATACAAACACTTGGTATAACAAGTAAAGGCTCCCTAAAATCTACAATTTCTTTATAATATTTATCTTTATTTTTAATAATAACTCTCCCTGATATACTTAATGCCTCGTCTAACCAAGCATAATCAAGAAGTCCCCCGTAAGGAGTTACATTTACTTTTAAATAATTTTCTTCATATATAGTATTTTTAGGTTTAATCATAAGTGATGGAGTATCTACATGAGTGCATACTATATTAAATGTTTCGTTATTCCCCATACTAAAAGCAATAATAGAAGCATCATTTCTTGTTACAAAATACTTATTATTATCTTCTAAATTCCAAAGATTATTTTCTTCTAATTCTATAAAACCATTATTTAATAATATATTTTTAATAGTTTTAATACCAGTAAATGAACAACTAGCGTTTTCTATAAATTTAAATAAACCTTCATTAAAACTTAAATTTGACATATAAACCACCTATAATTTAAAATTCCCAGATTTAAATAAATTATGATATAAAAAAAATAAAAAATATAGTATAATGTAGTCAAGAGAGGTAGTAAAATATGAAAGAATTAAAAAGGTATATGACTTATTCACGAAAAGAAGTACATAATATATTTTTTCCAGAAGAACCATATACTAATGGTGGTTATTGGCAATCTAGTCAAGTAAAAATTGATAAAACAAATAAAGATTATATTTTTTTTGTAACATATGGTTCTAAACAAAAAGATTATGAATTTAATGAATTTATAGATGCAGATGGCATTTTACACTGGCAAAGTCAACCAGGACAAAGTTTAAAAAACGAGCGAATACAAGATTTTATTTCTCACGATTATAAAAAGAATAATATATATTTATTTTTAAGAACAAATAAAAAAAGTAAATATACATACTTAGGTTTACTTAAATATATTTCTTATGATCCTTCAACAGAAAAACCAGTACATTTTAAATGGAAAATTTTAGGTTATGAAGTGGAAAAGATAAAATTACATAGTGAAAGAATAGAAACTTATGATTTAAACAAAATGAATTTAAAGTACTTGTAAACAAAAAAGAAGTTGAGTACGTTAAAAATATTTCTGAAGAAAAAGAAAAAGAAATTCTTACTAATGTTAATATTGATTTTATTGAAGAAATTAAAAATAAAACAAAATTAGGATGCTTTTGTGAAGACCTTATTGTAAAATACGAAAAAGATTACTTGATTAGTAAAAATAGAAAAGGCTTAGCCTCTAAAGTTTTTGCAAATAGAGAAAAAGCCGGAAATGCTGAAAAATATGATATAACTTCTTATGACGAATTTGGAAATATAAAATATATTGAAGTTAAAGCAACAACAGGAGACTTAAATAAAAAATTTAGAATATCAGAAAATGAAGTGGAATTTGCAAATAATCATAAAGAAAATTATTATTTATATAGGGTTTATAACTTAAGTATGAAAAATAAAACTTATAATTTAGAAATAATAAAAGGCGAAATAAATAGAGAAAAATTAGAACCAACAAATTATTCATTACAAATAAGGGAGGTATAATTATGAACGAAATAAAATGTCCTAACTGTGGAACAGTGTTTCAAATAAGTGAAACAAATTATGAACAAATAGTAAAACAAATAAGAGATAATGAATTTCAAAAAGAAATTAAAGAAAGAGAAAAAATATATGAAAATGATAAAAAGTCTGCTATTGAATTAGCAAAAGCAAATACTGAAAAAGAATATATTGATGTATTAAATAAAAAGGATTTAGAGATTAATGAATTACAAAGTGAATTAAAAAATAAAGAAGAAAAGACAAAAATTGAATTAGAAAAAGAATACAATGATACTTTAAACAAACAAACTTTAGAAATACAAGAATTAAAAAATAAATTAAATTTAAAAGATAATGAAAAAGAATTAGAAATAACTAAATTAATGAGTGAGAAAGATAAAGAAATAACTTCTCTAAATACCAAATTAGAAAACACTAAAAATGAATATTTAATGACAGAAAAATCACTTAAAGATAATTATGAGGAAAAACTAAAAAATAAAGACGAACAAATTGCTTATTACAAAGACTTTAAAGCGAGACAATCAACTAAAATGATAGGCGAGTCACTAGAGCAACACTGTTCAAATGAATTTAATAAACTTCGTCCTTTATTTAAAAATGCTTACTTTGAAAAAGATAATGATATTAAAACAGGTTCAAAGGGAGATTTTATTTTTAGAGATTTTGACGACGAAGGTACAGAAATAGTATCAATAATGTTTGAAATGAAAAATGAAGCCGACACTACTAGTTCAAAACATAAAAATGAAGACTTTTTTAA
The DNA here is from genome assembly GCA_947630095.1 of uncultured Bacilli bacterium. Lineage (GTDB taxonomy): Bacteria > Bacillota_I > Bacilli_A > RF39 > UBA660 > MGBC139354. Next base: position 3,587 of record CANRGI010000041.1, on the reverse strand, counting down.
AGAATTAGATAAAGATAGAAAAGAAAAAAATTGTACTTATGCAGTACTAGTATCTTTATTAGAAATAGATAATGATTATTATAATGATGGTATAGTAGATGTATCTCATAAATATGACAATATGTATGTAATTAGACCTCAATTCTTTATTCCATTAATAACTTTAATTCGTTCAATTGCAACAAATTCTATAAAATATAAAAAGGAATTAGAAGTAATCCGTAATCAAAATATAGATATATCTCATTTTGAAGAAAATATGAATGCGTTTAAAGAAGGTTTTGGAAGAAACTACCGACTAGCAAGTGAAAAATTTAAAAAAGCAATAGAAGAAATAGATAAAACTATAGACCATTTACAAAAAACTAAAGATGCACTTATTTCAAGTGAAAACAATTTAAGACTTGCAAACAACAAAGCGGAAGATTTAACTATAAAAAAATTAACACACAATAGTGAAACAATGGCAAACTTATTTGAAGAATTAAAAAATAAAGAAGAAAAATCTAATGAATAAAAGATATAACTTGAAAATGTTAAAAAATAGTGTAAAATAATATATAGATTTAATAATAATGAAAGGTTGTATAATATGGAAAATGAGAGTGAAAAGAAAATAGTAGAAAATAATAAAAGTGAAACTATAGAAGAAAATAAACCAGTTGAGCCAAAAGAAGAACCAACTAAAGTAGAAGGAAACAAAGAAAAAACAAAAGAAAATTCTGAATATCCCCAAAAGAAAAGTCACCTAGGTATAATGATTTTTATATTCATAGTACTAGTTTTAATTACTATATATTATTTTATCTTTAGACCTATGAGCATAGAAGAAATAACTAATCTTGATTTAAGTGACGTTTATGTAAAAGGAAGTGGCTTCAAAGAAACTGAATTATTAAATAACAAATATTATAAATATAGAATTACGTCATTACTTAAAGATTCTTCTCCAGATTTAGACTTAGATATTGATTATGATGTATACACATACTATGATAAAGAAGGTAATATTTTATTCACAATAACAGATAAAGAAGATAAGTTAGAAGTAAATGTAAATGGCACTCTTACTAAATACGAGTATAGTGAGTCTAAAAACCATAAATATGATACTAATATCTTACTGCCAACACCAAGTGGAGAAATAGAAACTTTGTCTACTGAAGTAATCAATGATTATTCTATGAATAATTTATGACAAACTAGAGTCTTCTTATGATAAACAAAACTTAAATAAAAAAATGACTATAAAAACAGATTATATGGAATTTACATTATTTGATTTCAAAGACGAAAAAACAGCAAATACTAGATTTATAAGAGAAGTACAAAACCTAATAGGGGTAGAAGAAGGAGAAGAATATGATAAAACTTACATATACAAAAATACTCCAAGCACTAATATAATGAATTTAATCGCAGTCAAAGATAATGTACTAATAATACTAGAAGAAGACCAAGAAAGCATAAATAGGGAGCATTTTCGTAAAATAGAAAACACTTTAGCAAATAATGATTATTGGGTTATTGAAAACGGAGAGTAATTTCCGTTTTTTCTAGTAATAAACATAATTTTTATAGTATAATATAGATAAAAGGAGGAATTTATGAACTTATTTGAAGATAACATAGAATTTTCTTATAAACCATTAGCCGAAAAGATGCGTCCTACTTCATTAAATGAATTTTTTGGCCAAGAAGAATTAGTAGGAGTATCTTCTCCAATTAGAAATATGATAGAAACTGATAACATCACATCAATGATTTTTTATGGTCCTCCAGGAGTAGGCAAAACCACATTAGCAAAAATTATAGCAAAAGAAACTAATTCCTCATTTCATTGCCTAAGTGCTGTAACTTCAGGTATAAAAGAAATAAAAGATTTAATAGAAATCGCGCAATTTAATAAAACGAATAATAAAAAGACAATAGTTTTTGTAGACGAAATACATCGCTTTAATAAATCTCAACAAGATGCTTTTCTTCCTTTTGTTGAAAATGGAACTATAATTTTAATAGGTGCTACTACCGAAAACCCTTCTTTTGAAGTCAACAGTGCCCTTCTTTCAAGAACCAAAGTATATGTATTAAATAGTTTAACTAAAGAAGAAATAAAAGAAATTTTAAAACGAGCACTAGAAAAAAACTCTGAATATGAAAATGTAGTAATAGACGATAATTCTTTAAATATAATCGCTTCTTTTTCTAAGAACTGCCTTAAATACATTAGAAAATGCAATAAATATAACTAAATTAAAAGATGGTAAAAAAGTAATTACATCTAAAATGTTAGAAAATAGTTTACAAAGTAAAACATTTCTTTATGATAAAAACGGAGAAGAACACTATAACTTAATTTCAGCACTTCATAAATCAATGAGAAATAGTGACCCAGATGCCGCTCTTTATTATTTGGCTAGAATGCTAGAGTCAGGTGAAGACCCTCTTTATATAGGAAGACGTTTAATAAGATTCGCATCAGAAGACATTGGCCTTGCTAATACAAATGCCTTAGTTCAAGCAGTATCTGCATATAATGCCGCCCACTTTAATGGTATGCCAGAATGCAATGTAAATTTAGCCCAAGCAGTAGTCTATTTAAGTGTTTCTCCTAAATCAAATTCCCTTTATAAAGCATATGAAGAAGTTAAAAAAGATGCAATAAAAACAATGGAAGAACCAGTTCCATTACATTTAAGAAATGCAGTTACTAAGTTAGATAGTGAAATGGGTTACTCAGAAGGTTACGAATACGCTCATAATTATAAAGAAAAAACTACCAACATGGTATGTCTTCCACCATCTTTAAAGAATAAAAAATATTATATCCCCACAGATAGTGGAAATGAAAAAAATGTAGCAAGTATACTAAATAATATAGAAAAGATTAAGAAAAACTTTAAATAAATATAAAAATTTATATACAAAATTTAAAATTTTTTATTGACTTTAATATACCATTATGTTAAATTATTCTTGCAAGACATATCTAGGTCAATTATTGATACTAGATAATGTACATATCATCCAAAAATTAGTCTTGCATATGAAAGCCACTTACAGCAAAAATTGAAATTAAATAGCAGTGGCTTGTTTTTTTATATAAGGAGAGTTTATGAGTTTGTTAGACGAATTAAAAAAAGTAAACTACATAGAAAATACAAAAGGTGGTAAATATTATGGAACCACATATAATTCAAATTTAGATGTATTTGCATCTGCTTCAAGAAATTCAAAATATTCAAATTTAACTTTATTATTTAAAAATGCATTAGAAGAAAATGAAACTTTAGCCCTTGCTAATTTACTTTATTTACTTGATATAAGAGAAGGTAAAGGAGAAAGAAGAATATTCACTATAATGTTTCGTACTCTTTGTGAAGAATATCCTGACTTAGCAAAACGTATCTTACCATATATAGGTTCTTTAGGTAGATATGATTATTTACTTTATGCCCTTAAATCCCCAATAGAAAAAGAAACAGTGAAACTTATAAAAGAACAACTTAAAAAAGATATGGACTCTTCTAATCCTTCACTTCTAGCAAAATGGTTGCCAACTCATAGAACACATAAAAAGAATAATG
>CANRGI010000040.1 GCA_947630095.1 uncultured Bacilli bacterium | reverse complement strand
AGTATCAAGAATAGGCTCTTTTGGGAGTTCTTCTTTAGGAGTATCTAATTTAGATAAAACTTCTTTAATTCTTTCTTTTGAAAAGTCTATTGTTTCGTCAAGATTAGTTTCTCTTTTAGGAGTTCTTGCACTTCTTTTAGGTAATTCTCTAACTTCTTCTTTAGTATTTAAAATAGGTTCTTTTTTTGTTTCTTTAGTAGTGTTTAATATTTTTGAATTTAAACTTAATGAACTTCTTTTAGGTAATGTTTTTACTTCTTCGGTTAAAAGTGTTTCTTTGATTTTTTTAGGAGTTTCTATTTCTTTATTTTCTATAGTATTAGTTTTTTTATCAACTACTTTTTTAGTTTCTATAGATTTTTCTTTGGTTAAAGTTGTTGTTTCTTTTTTAGGTTCTGCCTTTTTAGGAGTTTCTATTTCTTTATTTTCTAAAGTATTAGGCTTTTTATCAACTACTTTTTTAGTTTCTATAGGTTTTTCTTTAGTTAAAGTTGATGTTTCTTTTTTTAGTTCTGTTTTTTTAGGAGTTTCTATTTCTTTATTTTCTAAAGTATTAGGTTTTTTGTCAACTACTTTTTTAGGTTCTACCTTTTTAGATGTAACTTTTTTAGGTTCAGTAGTTTTCTTTTTTTCTATTTTAGTTATTTCAGCAGGTTTAGTTACTTCTTTAGTAATAGTTTTAATTTCTTCTGTCTTTTTAGTTTCATTTTTGATTTCTTTTGTTAAAGAAGTAAATGCATCTTTATTAGTTTCAGAAACTTTAGTAGTTATAGGGTTTGTTTTTGTTTTATTAGTTACTACTTTTGTAGTAGGTTTTTTATTTTTACTATTTCCTTTCTTATATTTATAGTTATTTTTAGATTTATTTACGGCCTTTTTTTCTTTCATACTTTAATATTTCACTCCCTCAAAGTAATATGATTAATTATAATTCAAAAATGGAACAAAGTAAATAGAGTAGGAAAAATATGTTATAATTTTTTTAAAATACGTGACAGGAAATACAAATGATGTTAAAATATAATCAATGGTAGTAAATGACTACGTAAAGAGAGGAGTGTTTTATATGTTTTGTCCGAAATGTGGTACAAAAAATGAAGAAGGGGCTAAGTTTTGTATTTTGTGTGGTAATGAACTAGTTAAGAGTGAAGAAGTGAGTGAAAGAAGTTATGGGGGAGAAGATAATAATATAGAAAGTGAAGTACAAGTAGAAAGTAATACAAATGTAGAAAATAATACTAGTGTAGTTAGTAGTGTAAGTGTAGAAAGTAATACTAGTACAAGTGTAGAGAATAAGAAAGTAAATAAGAAAATTGATTTTAAAAGTTTAATAGGTATGTTTATAAAACCAAATGAAAGTTATGAAAAAAATAATCAAGCATTAAGTAATCCTATAATGGCAGGAGTGTTATTAATTATACCAACACTTATAATGTTATTTTCAACAATAATTAGAAATGTTATATCTTTAGTTAGAGTAAGTAGATATGAATGGGGAAAAGGGACTATAGTATCTTGGGAATTTAAAAATATATTACAATTAGATTTTGTAGATGTAGTATTAAAGAACTTTTTTATCTATTTATTAGTTATGGTAGCAATAGCGGGAGTATTTTATATAATTAGTTTAATATTTAAAAAAGGTATGAATTTCTTTAAAACAGTTAGTATAGTTGCTATTTCATTTGTTCCTTTTGCTATTTTTGGTTATGTATTATCTCCATTATTAGCGCTTATTTGGGGTAAACTTGGGGTAATATTTATGATATTTGCTATAGTTAGTATGTTAGTGTTCATAGTATCATTTATAAATAAAGAAATAGATTTAAAAGGAGACGCACAAATGATGTACTATTTAGTATGTTTTAGTGTTATATTAATAAGTGGATATTTTGTGTTAATTAAATATATTTCAAGTTTATTAGGGCTATAATAGTAAGTTAAAAAGGGGAAAAAGTTATGCTATGTAAGAATTGTAGGAAAGAGGCACAGGGGAGTTTTTGTCCTAATTGTGGGGCTAAATTAGAAAAAGAAGAAAAGAAAAAGAAAAGTCATAAACTATTAATATTTATTTTAATAATAATTATAGTAATAGGTATAGTATTTATATTTAAAAAAGAAGAAAATGAAGAAGAAGTAAAAGAAGAAAGTATGCCTTATATGGTGTTATCAGAATATAATATACCTAAATTTATAGATGGAAAATATAGTGATATTAAAGTAAAAAATGAAGAAGATGCTTTAAAATCTATAGAGAAGATAAAAGATTTATTAAATATAAAAGATGTTAATAAAGAATTAAAATTTGATAGTAAAAGTGAAGTAGAAGATATAACTTATTATAAATTTAATCAAGTATATGATAATATTAAAGTATATGCAAGTGAGTTAGTAGTATCTGTTAAAGATAATGATATAATAAGTTTAAGTGGTAATTTTATACCTAATATAAATGTTAATGTAAATAATAGTTTAAGTTTAAAAGAGGTAGAAAATAAATTAAATGTAAGTAGCGAAAATGTAGTAAATTCAAGTAAAGTAATATATAATAGTGAGTTAGTTTATTTATTAGATATAGTTAGTGAAAGTGATGCTTATCAATATATAGTTAATGCTAAGACAGGGGAAGTTATAAATAAAGTGTCATTAGTAGAAAGTGTTAAACCTTATCAATATACTTATAAAGGAGATACTATAACAATAGAAGAATATCAAGAAAATAATGAAACTAAATATAGATTTGTAGATAGTGATAGAAATATATTTATATATAATGGAAGTATAATAGGTGGAGGGTTTAGTCAATTATTAACTAATGTAATAAAGATGGACCCGATAAGTGGAGTATTAGTAGATAATAGAATTAAGTATTCAATAGATGGTGATACTGAGAAAAAGGTAGTAGATGATGCAGTTAAGACTATGAGTAAATATGAAAAAATATATGACTATTATAAAAATATATTAGGTAGAAATTCTTATGATAATAATGGTGGAAAGATAAAAGTATATATAAATGTACATAAGAGTTTATTTGGGAGAGAAGAACTTAATAATGCTAACTGGTTATCTATAACTAAAAGTATGTATATTGGAAATAATGAAAACGGAGAAATACTTGGAGAGTTAGATATATTAGGCCATGAATTTACTCACGGGGTAGTAGGAGAAACATCTAAGTTTGCAAAAGCACCAAAGGACGAAGATAAACCTAATGAGTCTGCTACATTAAATGAAGCATACTCTGATATAATAGGTACTTGTATTGAAGGCACTGACTTTTTAGTAGGTAATCAAGTGTTACCTGTAAGAGATTTAGAAAACCCATTAAGTTTAGAATATCCTAAAGAAGTAGGTGGGGAATACTATTACCCTTATGGATACTTAACAAATGGAAGAACTTTAGAAGAGTTTTTAAAAGATAATGGGTTTGAAAAGGTAAGTGAATATGATAATGGAGGAGAACATCATAATTCAACTGTTGTAAGTCATTCTGCATATTTAATGTATAAAAATGGTGGAGTTAAAAGTTTTAATGATTTGGCTAAGTTATGGTATAATTCATTATTCTTATTAAGTAGTGGGGCTAGTTTTGAAGACTCTGCTTTGGCAGTAATAAAGACGGCTAAAAATTTAGGATATAGTGAAAGTGCTATAAATAAAATAAGAGATGCTTTTTATGAAACTAAAATATTAGTAAAAAAGAACTTTACATTAAAAGGTATAGTAAGTGATGGGAAAGAAAATTTAGATAATGTAAAGATAGAAATTATTAGTCAAGAAAATGCAAATATAAAATATGTTATTAAAAGTAATAATGGAAGTTATCAAGTTAATGATATACCTAGTGGAAAATATAAAGTAACATTTAGTAAAAATGGTTATAAAGTATATAGTGAAATTATAGATATAAATAAAGATAGTGAATTAAATGTAAAATTAGAAAAAGATGAAAGTAAAGTAAATGTTAATAACAAAGGAGTATGTAAAGGTAAGAAATATAATTGTCACGTATTTACAATATATACTTTAGAAGGGGGAGAAAATGGATTAAAAGAGAAAAAGAATTCATATCCGATAGAAGATGGGACAGTACTTGCAGATAAAAATAGTTTAAATAAAGTATTTGGTAAATTAATAACTACAGATGGAACTGATTTCTATATGGGAGTTGGAGAATTTAAAGTGAAAGTATCTTGGTATTATAAAGATACTGATACAAAGTTTGACTGGAATAAACCTATAACAGAAGATACAGAAGTAGAAATGAAGATGTTTGATGGTTTATTAGATAATGACTTTTTTCAAAATTTAGATGATTTATTTAGATAAATGTGTTATTATAAATATGTAAGATATTATGCTTATTGTAAATCAAAGGAGGTATTTATTATGGGATTTATTAAAGCATTTACAGGTGCCTTAGGAGGTACTTTTGCAGACGAATGGAAGGATTTTTTAAAGCCTAGTCCTAGTATGAGTGGTACAGTAGCGCTTAGTCAAGCAGTTAAGTTTGGAGAAGATGCAGGACGTGGTAGTAATACTAAGGGTAGTGAAAATGTTATAACTAATGGTAGTAAGATAGTTGTACCTGAAGGTATGGGACTTATTACATTACAAGATGGGGCTATTACTGGGTTTATAGCAGAAGCAGGAGGATATATTTATTCTTCAACAGACCCGAATTCACAAAGTTTTTTAGCAGGAGATGGATTTTTAGCATCAACAGTTAAAGAAAGTTTTGAAAGGTTTAAGTTTGGGGGAATACCTGCGACTGAACAAACTGCATTTTATATCAATTTAAAAGAGATACCTAATAATAGATTTGGTACTCAATCTGAGATATATTGGGATGATGCATATTTAAATACACAAGTAGGGGCTATTACAAGAGGAACTTATACATTAAAGATAGTAGATCCATTACTATTTGTTAAGAATTTTGTTCCAGCAAGTTATTTACAAGCAGGAGCGCCTGATTTTGACTTTGCTGATATGAACAATGATGCAGGAAATCAATTATTTAATGAAGTAGTTTCTAGTTTAAGTGCTGCATTTTCAAATTATACTAATGACCCTAGTAAGGGAAATAGGATTAGTAAAATACAAGGAGACCAAATTGGATTTGCTAAGTCTTTAAGTGGGGCAGTAGAATCAAATTATAATTGGAAAAGTGCTAGAGGATTAGAGATAGTAAGTGTTGCTATTCAAACTATTGAATATGACGAAAATACAAAAGCATTACTTACAGATGTACAAAAAGCAGATGCTTTAAGTGGTAGTAGAGGTAACTCATTTATGCAACAATCAGTAGCAAGAGGTATGCAAGCAGCAGGAGAAAATGGTGGAGGAAGTGGTATGGCATTTATGGGTATGGGTATGAATGCGGCTGGTTCTGTTATGCAAGGGGCTAATCAAGGAGAAACAAGTACTAACCCATTTATAAATGTAGCAAGTAATACACAAAGTACAAATGTAGAAAATACACAAAGTGTAGATAATGGTACACAAAAGTTACTTGAAATGAAAAAATTACTAGATGCTGGTGCTATAACACAAGAAGATTATGATAAAGTAAAATCACAAATATTAGGAATATAGAAAAATGAATGAAGATAAGGTAATAAATACGCTTCAGGGTAATGAAAATGGGCAAAATAAATGTCCTAAATGTGGGGCTACTGATATTACACTTAATGAAAGAACTGGTTTACTTAGATGTAATTATTGTCGTTTTGAGTTTCCTAATAAAGTAATTAGTGAAACAGAAGAAGTTAATACGATTACTGGTCAAAGTGTTGGAGTAGGTGCAAGTGATGTAGTGGGTGGTAAAGATATTATCACTCTTAAATGTAGTAGTTGTGGGGCGGAAGTAGTAATTGATACTAGTCAAGTAACTAATGCTAGATGTCACTGGTGCAGAAATGTATTATCAATAAATGAACAAGTACCCAATGGGGCTGTGCCTGATATAGTTTTGCCTTTTAAAATTACTAAAGAGGAAGCAAGAAATAATATAGAAGAATTTGTTAAAAAAAGAAAGTTTTTTGCTCACCCTAAGTTTAAAGAAGAATTTACTACTGAAAATATAATGGGTGTATATTTTCCTTATATGGTTGTTGATGTTAATTCTCACGCTTCTTTTAGTGGAGAAGGAGAACACTTAGTAAGGTCTTATATGGTTGGAAGTGACGATAATAGGCATACTGAGTATGATGCTGATTTATATAAAATAGAAAGAGAATTTGATTTATCTATTAAAGGATTAACAATAGAATCTAATAGTGATAGATTAAATAGAGATAGTAGTGATAAAACAAATAATATAATAAACTCAATAATGCCTTTTGATACTGAAAATGCAACTAAATGGGATGCTAACTATTTAAGAGGATATACTTCAGAGAAAAGAGATACTAATGTATCTGATTTAGAACCTTTAGTAGAAGCACAGTCTAGGGATATTGCTAGATATGCGGCTAATGAAACATTAACTTATTACGACAGAGGTGTTAGATGGGATTATCAGAAATTAGATATTAAAGGTAGTAGATGGAAAGCGGCTTATTTGCCTGTTTGGTTATATAGTTATCAACAAGTATCAGGTAATAAAAAAATACTTCATTATGTAGCAGTTAATGCTAGGACAAAGGAAACTATGGGTAGTGTACCAATACATTTACCTAAATTAATTATCGTATCTTGTATAGTTGAAGTTATAGGTTTTATTTTAATGTTACTTGCAAGTGATTTTGATTATTCTTTTCTATTTTTAGCATTAGGTTTTGTGTTTTTCTTCGTAATGTATTCAAAATATAGAAATAAAAGTGCTAGACATAAATATGAAGTTGAAACTGATAAAACTATGGAAAATGTATTAAAAACAGATAATTTGATAACTAGGAGGACAGGACTAACTAATAGTAGTATGGTGGGTGCGAATAACAGGTTTGTTAGTAATATGAAATTTGTTAAGAAATCAGGGGATAAAAATGAAAAAAGTTAAAGAGAAAGATATTGTATGTAGTGAGTGCGGTAGTGTGTATCCACTTAAAAGTAATGATTTTATAAAAGTACACGGGTTTAAGTATGCTTACTGTTTTAAATGTAAAATGATTACAAGACATCAAACTACTGAACCAATAGATATATATAAAGCATTACTTGAAAGTAAAGATATAAGCGAATATACTGGAAAAGATAAAGTTTTAGCAAAAGCATTAAAAATTAAATAAATAAATTTAGAATAACCACATATATTTTTATAGGTGGTTATTTTGAAAAAATATTTTGAGTATATCCTTTTATTTGCAATTACGTGTTTTAGTTTTTATTATACAGAAAAAGTTACTAAGATTATGAGAGAAAAAGACCCTGTTATGAAAAGTATACTTAAATATAAAGAAGATAATTACGAAGAGTGCAGGGAGGGGTATGAAACTAGCGAAGGAGTAGTTTTAGGAGTTCCTGGAGTTATGGTAGATGTGGACTCTTCTTACCGAGCGATGCAAGGGTATGGGTATCAAGAAGATTTGATGGTATTTAGAGAAGTTAAATGTGATATAACTAAAGATACAGTTAAAAATAAATATATAATTAAAGGAAATCCTGCTACACTAAGTGTTAGTTTATTTATTGAGGTTAAAGATTTATCGTATATTAAAGATATAGTAAAAATAGCAAAATATAAAAATATTAAACTTAATTTAGTAGTTAATGGTAGTATTTTAGAAAAAGAGAAAGATTATATGAGTGAGTTATATAATTTGGGGTTTGATATAGTGTATGGGGGTAATGATAAAGAAGATTTAAAGAAATATATAAATATAATGAATAATATTTCTAAAAAACCTAGGACATATTGTATAAATATAAGTAAAGATAATTTAGATATATGTAGTGATAAAAATATTACTACTTTAAAGACTTCTAATATATATATGAAAGATATTTTTCTAAATACAAAGAAAAATTTACAAACAGGAGAGTTTTTTGTCTATGGGGAAAATGCTAATACTAAAGAAGAAATAAGTTCATTAATTAACTTTATATTAGGTAAACAGATAAAGATAGTAAATGTTAGTAATATGCTATTTTAGTACAAAATTAAGTAAGTATAAAATAAATTACAAAAAAGGTCAAAAGATATTGACTTTTTTTATTTTAAGATGTATAATAAGCAACGTAAATTCACAAAGGGGGTAAGAATATGAGTGGATTAATAAATGGTGGGAGAAATGATGATCCTTTCACTAATGATATTGAATTAAGTTATAAAGATATTGCAAAAGCCTTATGGAAAAAGAAACTAACTAAGATAGTTGCTATTTTGGCTGCTGCTGGTTTAACTATTGGCGTAGTAAGTTGTAATAGTAAAAATACAAATACTAATAATGATACTGATGTTAAAGATGCTAGTATGTCTGATGGCACAATGGAAGACGAAGATAAGTTAGAAGATAGCAGTGCTAGTCAAAATACAGAAGATACCAATGAAGAGAAAGAAGAAGATACATTAGAAGCAACTGCTGGAAGTGAGTTAGTAGAAGACGAAGGGTATACTTTTACTGATATAAATGACGAAGCACAAGTAGAGGAAAGAGCAGAACAAATATATGAATATTTCCAAAAATTTGCGCCTTATCAAGATGTAAGTGTAGAAGAGATTAAAGAGTACTTAAGATATATAAATGGTGGAGTTGTAGAAGGAGAACCTACACTTGATAATGCAGTAGAAGTTATAGACCAACCTAATGTTATGATGGTTAATGAACTTGCTAGTGCAGTAGATGCTAACAATGAGGTTACAACAACAAGAGAAAAAAATGATGTTACAATAGATTATTCAATGTTCTTCTTAGATGGTACTTTAGGTAGTCAACTTGCTAAAAAGATAAGTGATGTAAGAAGTGAAATGATATTGAAGTCTGGAACTGATATATCTAAAGAAAGAGAAGAATATGCTATGTTATTTATGAAATCTTGGATATTACACGGATATAATGAAATAAACGCATATTCACTTGAAACTTCTGGTATGGAAGCATTTATAGATTTACTATTTTTAAATACAGCATCTTTAGCAGGAGATAGTAATTCTTTAGTTATTGAAAATCCATTAACTTTAGAAAAAATATCATTAACTGAAATATTAAATCAAGCAAATTATGAAGATTGTCCTACACAAGTCGTTGACGAAGATGGTACTG
>CANRGI010000039.1 GCA_947630095.1 uncultured Bacilli bacterium | reverse complement strand
TAGCACCAGAGGTAACTCCAATTGAACCAATAAATATGAATAATAATATAGAAACACCTGTAGTTCCAAGTGAACCTGCTAGTATGGAAGCGCCTGTTCAAGACGTGCAACCAATTGAAGACGATACAGAAGATACTTTAGAAGAAATGGAAGAAGAAAAACCTAGTGGGTATTCAGCATCATTTATATTAAATGATAATAATGATAATGATAGTCAAAATTAGATTAATTAAATATAGACATTAAATGGTGTCTATATTTTTTTGGCAAAATAAGCAAAAAAAGTTGATTTTTGGTAAATTATATCATATAATTAAATGGTAAGTTATTTCTTGGTTTTAAGAAGTCTCCGACTTTTTACTAGGTTATAACGGATAAATAATGAAAGGAGAAATAATAATGGCATTAACTAAAGAAAAGAAAAGTGAAATAGTTAAAAAGTATGGTAGAGGGGAAAATGATACAGGAAGTGTTGAAGTTCAAGTTGCTATTTTAACTGAAGAAATTACTACTTTAACTGAACATTTAAAAGAACACATTCACGATTTCCACTCTAAAAGAGGTTTACAACAAAAAGTTGGTAGAAGAAGAAATTTATTAGACTATTTAAAACGTACTGATGTTGTAAGATATCGTGAGTTAATAGAAAAATTAAATTTAAGAAAGTAGGCACTTATTTTAAGTGTCTTATTTTCATTTTTGTAAGATATGAAAGAGGTAATATATGAAAAGAGTATTTGAATATGAATTTTTAGGTAAAAAATTAGTTATAGAAAGTGGAGAGTTAGCAAAACAAGCAGGAGGTGCTGTTTTAGTTAGATATGAAGATACAGTAATATTATCTACTGCTGTTATGAGTAATAATGTAAGTACTGCTGATTTTTTTCCTTTGACAGTTCTTTATCAAGAAAAACTTTATTCTGTTGGTAAAATTCCAGGTGGTTTTATAAAAAGAGAAGGTAGGCCTAGTGATGCTGCTACATTAACTGCTAGAGTTATCGATAGACCTATTAGACCTATGTTTGACGAGAATTTTAGAAATGAAGTACAAGTAGTTAATACAGTACTTAGTGTTGATAATGATTATACACCAGAAATGACTGCTTTATTTGGTTCTAGTTTAGCACTTGGAATTTCTAATATTCCATTTGATGGACCAGTAAGTGGGGTTATTGTAGGTAAAATAGATGGGGAATTAAAGATTAATCCTAGTGTTGAGGAAATGGAAAAGAGTACAATTAACTTGACAGTAGCGGGTACTAAAAATGCTATAAATATGGTTGAAAGTGGAAGTAAGGAAGTAAGCGAAGAAGATATGCTTGAAGCTCTTTTATTTGGGCATGAACATATAAAGATATTATGTGAAATACAAGAAAATATAATAAAAGAAATAGGGTTACCTAAGATAGAAGTAGAACTTGCTAAGTTAGACGAAAATATAGTTAATGAAGTAGAAAATAATATAAAAAGTGATATGTTAGATGCTATTCAAATAAAAGATAAATTAGAAAAGTATGCTAAAATAGACGAACTTAAAGAAAGGGCAGTAAGTGATTACGAAGAAGCACATGGTGATAGTGAAACTTTAGAAGAAGAATTAAAACAAGTTAAGAAGATAGCAGATAATATAGAAGCAGAGGAAGTAAGAAGATTAATAACAGAAGAAAAGATAAGACCTGATGGACGTGCAATGGACGAGATTAGACCATTAAGTGCTAGTGTTGATTTACTTCCTAGAACTCACGGGAGTGCTTTATTTACAAGAGGGCAAACTCAAGCACTTGGAATTACTACTTTAGGTGCTTTAGGGGAACATCAAATATTAGATGGACTAGGTATAGAAGATGCTAAAAGATTTATGTTCCATTATAATTTTCCTGCTTTTAGTGTAGGAGAAACTGGAAGATATGGTTCTCCTGGAAGAAGAGAGATAGGGCACGGGGCCTTAGCAGAAAGAGCATTACTACAAGTGATGCCTAGTGAAGAAGAGTTTCCTTATACAGTTAGAGTTGTAAGTGAAGTATTAGAAAGTAATGGTTCTTCTAGTCAAGCATCTATATGTGCTGGGTGTATGTCTTTAATGGCAGCAGGTGTACCTATAAAAGCCCCAGTTGCGGGTATTGCTATGGGTCTTATAACTAAAGGGGATAAATATACTATTCTAACTGATATACAAGGTCTTGAAGACCATATGGGAGATATGGACTTTAAAGTGGCAGGTACTAGAGAAGGAATTACTGCTTTACAAATGGATATAAAAATTAAAGGAATAACACCTAATATACTAGAAGAAAGTCTTGCTCAAGCAAAGAAGGCAAGAATGAAAATATTAGATTTAATGGAAGAAACTATAAGTGCGCCTAGAAGTGAGTTAAGTCCTTATGCACCTAAGATTAAGACTATACAAATAGACCCTGATAAGATAAAAGATGTAATCGGGCGTGGTGGAGAAATGATAACTAAGATTATATTAGAAAGTTCTAATGTGCCTACAGTTAATCATAAAGATGCAGTTAAGATAGATATAGAAGACGATGGAAGAGTAATCGCGTATCATACTAGTTATGAAGTTATAGATAAAGCACTTGATATGATACAAGATATAGTTAAAGAAGTTAAAATAGGAGAAATTTATACAGGTAAGGTTACTCGTGTTGAAGACTTTGGTTGTTTTGTAGAATTATGGCCTGGTTGTGAAGGTATGGTACACGTTAGTCAACTTGATTTAAAACACGTAGATAAAACAAGTGATGTAGTTCGTGTAGGAGACGAAATTGTAGTAAAAGCAACTGGTTTTGATAAGAGAGGTAAACTTAATTTATCAAGAAAAGAAGCATTAATGAAGAAAGGAAACGAATAATGTTAAATATAGTATTATTCGAGCCTGAAATACCTGCGAATACTGGGAATATTATGAGGACTTGTGTTGCAACACATACTAAACTTCATTTAATAAAGCCACTAGGTTTTAGTTTAGAAGATAAATATGTTAAAAGATGTGGGGTTAATTATATAGATAAATGTGATTATACTTTATATGATAATATAGAAGAATTTTTTGAGAAGAATAAAGGAACTTATTACTTTTTAACTAGATATGGTAAGAAACCTCATAGTAGTTTTGATTATTCAGATAAAAATGAAAATATATATTTTGTCTTTGGTAAAGAGTCTACTGGTATACCACTAAGTATATTAAAAAAACATTTAGATAAATGTATAAGAATACCAATGAGTGAAGATGTAAGGGCATTAAATGTAAGTAATACAGTTGCTATAGTAATATATGAAGCCTTAAGACAACAAGATTATTTAGATTTAAGTAGGGTAGAACCTCATAAAGATAAAGATATAATAGAAAAAGAGGGATAGAATTAACTATCTCTCTATTTTATTCTTTAAAAAAATCATCTAGTGGTACTTCAAGAACCGTCGCTATTCGCCATAGGGTTTCTACTGAAAAGCCACGTTTTCCTTTTTCACTTTCAATTCTTCTTATGAATTCAAAACTTCTATCAGTATATAAAGCCAACTGTTCTTGTGTAAAACCTTTTTGTTTTCTGTATTTCCTAATATTGAGTGCAATAATTTTCTTTATATCTTTATTAAAATTATACTCCCTATACTCATACGCCATAATATTCACCACTCACATTTTCTCATAAAATTAGCAAAAATAATGTAGTCTGGTATTACCAGTTTGCTACTTTTTTATTAATATTTTTTACTTTTACTAACAAATTTATAATAAAAATAATTTTAAAGGTTAAAAAACTCTTATGAATACTATAAAGTAATTTTATATATGACTATTTTATGTAAATAATAATTTGTTTATGGACAATGAAAATTAAATACTATATAATTATAAGTAGAGGTGGATAAAATGAAGAATAAAAAAGGGATTATGATAGGTGGTGCTTTAATATTAGTAATTATAGTAGGAGTTTTTGCTATAATTAAATTTGTAATCGAGCCTGCTAGGACATTAACTGTTTATCAAAATGAAAATGGTAATGTATGTACTGTTAATCAAAAATGTAGTAATTTATTATTTAGAAAGATAAAAAATGTAAGTAGTAATGCTACTATATTAAGTGCTTTAGATAATAATAAATACATATTAATAAATGATAAAGAATTAAAACTATATGATGTAGATAAAGATACATTAGAAAGTGTAGACTTACCTAATACATATAAAAGATATATTTTAGAAGGTAACGCTGATAATTTAGGTATTGTTTATTATAAAGAAACATTAGGTAATGAAGAAGGAAAACATCACGATGCAGGGTACTATAATTTAGTAAATAAAAAAAATTTATATGAAGAGAGGTATACTACTATTAAACTTATTAATGGAAATAGATTAATGGCAACTGATGTTAGGAATTTATCTTTTATATTAAGTGAAGATAATGAAAAGATACTTTATAAAGAAGTTAAGAAGGCAACTAGTAGTAGTCTTAAAGTTGAGGGTAAATATTTTGAACTTTATAAATAAAATATTTTTATGAGAGGTAGTTATGAAAAATATAAAGAATATGATTAGATATAATTTTAATACATTAATTAAATTTGTAATTATATACAAATTAGTTTCTAGTGTTATTGCTATACCTCTTTTTTTAATTATGTTTAAATTAATAACTAGAATTAGTGGATATAAATATTTAACTTATGAAAATTTTATATCTTTTTTAACTGAACCTATTACTATTATATTTTTACTTTTATTAATAATATTAATTACTTTTTATACATTATTAGATATGAGTACTTTAATAGTTATAATAGATGCTTCTTATCAAAAAAAGAAGATAAGCGTTAAAGAAGCATTTATGATTTCATTAAAGAAATCTATGAGAGTATTTAAAAGAAAGAATATATTATTACCTTTTTTAGTATTATTTTTAATACCATTTTTGAATTTAGGTATTTCTTCAGGTATTATATCTACAATAGCAATACCTGAATTTATAAGTGATTATATAAGTAATAATACTATTTTATCTATTATATATGGTTTAGTAGTAATAATACTATTTATAATTATGTTTAGATGGTTTTATGTTGTTCATTATTTTGTTATAGAAGACTGTGATTTTAAAGAAGCAAAGAAAAGAAGTATTAATTTAAGTAAAAAGAATAAGATAAAAGATTTTATATATTTAATATTTGTTCAATTAGTTATGGTTATAGTATATTTATTAAGTATAGGAATAGGAATATTTTTAATTTTGTTTATATATAAAATTAGTAGTAAAACTAATATATTAGGTAATTTATCTATAAGTATAATATGGTTATTAATTGCTTTATCTTTAATAGTATTTACTCTTTTAACAGTTCCTATTAGTTATGCTATTATAAGTTATTTATATTATGAACATAAAAATAAAATAAATGAGAAAGTTAAACATATAAATGTAAGTGATAGAATAAAAATAAGTAATAATAAATTTAATATTATAAAATATGTAATAGTTTTATTAGTTATAGTGAGTGCGACTAGTTTTACTTATTCAGTATTAAATAATAAATATGACTTTAATATAGAATATGTTAGATTAATGGAAGTTACTGCCCATAGGGGTGCTTCAGTAAAATATCCAGAAAATACTATGGAAGCATTTATAGGGGCTAAAGAGATGGGTGCTGATTATATAGAATTAGATGTACAACAAACTAAAGATAATGAATTAATAGTAATACATGACTCTAATTTAAAGAGGACTACTGGAGTAGATAAAAATACTTGGGAAGTTACTTATGAAGAGATAAAAGATTTAGATGCAGGTAGTTTTTTAAATAAAAAATATAAAGATGCTAGAATACCTCTTTTAGAAGAAGTAATAAAATTTGCAATAGATAATGATATAAAATTAAATATAGAACTTAAACCTACAGGGAGAGAAAAAGATTTTGAAAAGATGGTAGTAGACTTAATAAATAAATATGATTTTAGTAGTAGATGTGTTGTTACTTCTCAAGTATATGAAGTTTTAACTAATATTAAAAAATATGATAAAAATGTTCAAACTGTTTATGTAATGAGTTTAGCATATGGGGATATAACTAAATTAAAAGATGCAGATAGTTTTAGTATAGAAGCATCTAGTGTAAATAAAACTTTGGTTAAGAAAGTACATAATAGTGGGAAAGAATTATATGTATGGACAGTAAATACTAATAGTAGTATAAATAAAATGATAGAGTTAAATGTAGATAATATAATTACTGACGATATTTTATTATGTAAAGATATGATATATAAAAGTAAAACTAGTAATATAGTACAAGAATATATAAAATTTATAAATAAATTAGGGTAAACTGCTTGTATTTATCTTAAAATAATATATAATATTAGTTAATAAGTTTTAGTAGGAGGCTAATATGAAAGAAAGATATGAGGAATTAAAGAAATTTGGAAATATACTTTTAAATTATAATGAAATATTATTATTTTATCCTGATTATTTTAAAACAAAGATAGAATTACAAAATGAAAGTTTTATATCTAAAGAACATATAGATAGAGTTTTTGAAGAAAATTATAAGAGTTCTATTTTATATGATAGATTAGTTAAGTTAGCAATGGATAAAGAAGAAATATATGAATTTATGAAACATAATAAAGATTTAAAATATGCAAGTTTAAAAAGTATATTTGATAAATTAGTAGAGTCAAGTATTAATTTATGTGAATTAATAGATTATATAGGACATTATCCAACAACTTATCCTGTACCAAAAGAAGAAGAAAAAAATTTGAAAATGGAAGAATTATTAGAAAAATATGATATTACTATTAGATATTATTTAGGAGATATTGGAGAAGTGCAAATTATTTCTAATGATGTTGTTAGAATTATAGATAAATTAAATGAAAATTTAGAAATGATAAATATAGTTAAAGGAAAAGTAGAGGGTAATGAGTGGTTATTTACTAGACAATTGAGTGATATTGAACGTGAAAAAGTTACTAATGAAATTATAAATGATATAGAGTCTTTTCCATTATCTAGTTATCAAAAACAAAATAAATCTTTAAGAGAAGAAGAAAAGAAATATCTAAGATTACAATATGGAAAAAATGTAATTTAAAAAAATTTAAAAAAATTTTCGCTTGAAAAAAATTTAAAAAAATATTATAATTAATAAGTCTGAAACAGCAAAGTATGCGTAAACGAAAGACAGTTTACGTGTATTTTTTTGCACTAAAGGAGGAATTAGATATGAGTGACGGACAAGAAAATAATAAATTTTTAGGTAGTGAAAGGGTAGGTAAATTACTATTAAAGTTTTCAATTCCTTGTATATTATCATTACTTATTAGTTCTCTATATAATATAGTAGACCAAATATTTATTGGCAATAGTGATTTAGGGTATTTAGGTAATGCCGCTACTGGGGTAGTGTATCCTATAACTATTATAACTATGGCTTTTGCTTGGTGTTTTGGAGATGGGGCGGCTGCTTATTTATCATTATGTCAAGGTAGGGGAGATAACTCTAATAGTGATAAAGGTATTGGAAATAGTATAGTAATTGTATTCATTATAAGCATATTATTTTTAATATTAGGTTATTTATTTAGAGATAATTTACTTTATTTATTTGGCGCTAGTAAATCAAGTATAGGTTTAGCAAGAGATTACTTTAATATAATACTTAGTGTAATACCTTTATATATGGTACAAAATGCTATGAGTTCTGTTATAAGGGCAGATGGATCTCCTAAATTTTCTATGCTTGCTACTGGAGTTGGGGCTATAATAAACATCATATTAGACCCAGTATTCATATTTATATTTGATATGGGAATAAAGGGTGCTGCTTATGCTACAATAATAGGAGAGATAGTTTCATTTATAGTATCAGTTATTTATTATACTAGAACTAAGACTTTTAAAATAACTTTAAATAGTTTTAAATTAGATTTTAAAGTAATTAAAAATGTAATTAAATTAGGGGTATCTACATTTATTACTCAAATATGTATAGTTATAATTTCATTAGTATGTAATATACAATTAGCAAAATATGGGGAAATAAGCAAGTATGGACAAGATATTCCTATAGCAGTTATAGGTATAGTTATGAAAGTATTTTCAATAGTAATTAATATAATTATAGGTATTATAATAGGAGCACAACCGATACTAGGGTATAATTATGGGGCTAAAAATTATGATAGGGTTAAGAAAACATTTAAATGTGTGTTAATAACATCTATTATAGTAGGTATAATATCAACTTTGGTATTCTTATTAGTGCCTAATGTTATAATAAGAATATTTGGTTCAAATGATAAACTTTATATGGAGTTTGCAGTTAAGACATTTAGATTATTTTTGATGTTAGTTACATTTACTTGTTTAATTAAAGTTTCTTCAATATTCTTTCAAGCAGTTGGAGAACCAGTAAAGGCTACAATAGTTTCTTTAATTAGAGATATAGTATTCTTTATACCATTAGTTATAATAATACCTAAGTATATAGGTATAAATGGTGTGTTAATATCAGCACCAATAGCAGATATGGCGGGTATGTTGGTTACTACAGTATTAATGATTAGGTTTTTTAGGAATATGAAAGAAATAAATGGAAATGAAAGTATAGATGATTTACAAAAATCTAAAGAAGGAATAATTATTACTATTAGTCGTGAACACGGTAGTCAAGGTAAAGCAATAGGAGAAATAGTTGCAAATAAATTAAATATACCTTATTACTATAAAGAAATGGTAGGGCTTGCTGCTAAGACAAGTGGGTTAGATAAAGAATTTGTATCTAATATTAATAGAGATAAAGATGTTTTACACGAATTATATTTAACTAGTGAACCTGTTAAACAAGCAATATTGGCACAAGAAAAGGCTATTAAAATGATAGCAGAAAAGGGAGAATGTGTCATAGTAGGGCGTGCTAGTGATTATGTATTAAAAGACTATAAAAATGTAGTTAAAGTATTTATATATGCACCTAAAGAATATAGAATAAATAAAGTTATGGAAATGTATGGGGATAGTAAGGAAGAAGCAATAAAAAATATTAATAAATCAGATAAAAATCGTTCAAAGTATTATGAAATGATATCTTTAAAGAAATGGAAGAGTATATCTAACTATGATATATGTATTAATTCTAGTATAGGTAAAGAAGAAACTGCTAATATAATAATAGATTATGTAAATAATATAAATCGTAATAAAAAATAGAAGACTTTTTATTGGTAATTTGATACAATTATAGATAGAAAGAAGGTAATATTATGTGTACAGCAATTACATATTATAAAAAAAATCATTA
>CANRGI010000038.1 GCA_947630095.1 uncultured Bacilli bacterium | reverse complement strand
ATAATCCAACACTTTTATTTTTGCAATATTTTTATATAATTATGTGTGACTTTTCATTAGAAATTTGGTACAATTATTATGGTGAAGATATTATGGATAGAATTAATGAATTAGTAGAAATACTAAATGAAGCAAATTATAATTATTATGTACTTGATAATCCTACTATTACTGACCAAGAGTATGATAAATACTTAAGAGAATTAATGGAATTAGAAGAAAAATATCCTGAATTTGTAAGAGATGACTCTCCAACATTAAGAGTTGGTGGGGAAGTTTTAGAAAGTTTTGATAAAATTACTCATAAGATACCTATGATGAGTTTATCTAATGTTTTTAATGAAGAAGAAATAAGAGAGTTTGATAATAGAATTAAAAAAGAAGGTTTTAAACCTGAATATGTATGTGAGTTAAAAATAGATGGACTTGGAGTGTCACTTAACTATGAAAATGGTAAGTTAGTTAGTGCTTCAACAAGAGGAGATGGGGTAGTAGGAGAAGATATTACTAATAATGTTAAGACAATTAAAAGTGTTCCTTTATCTTTAAAAAAAGATGTATCTATTGAAGTTAGAGGGGAAATATATATGCCTAAAAAAGTGCTTCAAGAGATAAATGCTAGGAGGGAAAGTGAGGGGTTAGCAATACTTGCAAATTGTAGAAATGCTGCTGCTGGTAGTATAAGACAATTAGATTCAAGAATTGCTGCTGAAAGGAAGTTAGATACGTTTATTTATCATTTACCTAATCCACTTGACTATGGTATAACTACTCATTATGAAGCGTTAGAGTATCTTGCTAGTTTAGGTTTTAAAACTAATCCTTTAAGTAAAAAAGTAAGTGATGTAGAAGGGATACTAGAGTTTATTAAAGATATATCAAATAAGAGAAAAAGTTTAAGTTATGATATAGATGGAGTTGTAATTAAAACTAATGATATAAAAATGCAAATAGAATTAGGTAGTACTCAAAAGTATCCTAAATGGGCTACTGCTTATAAATTTCCTGCTCAAGAAGTTTTAACTAAATTGAAAGATATTATATTTACAGTAGGTAGAACTGGACAAATAACACCTAATGCAGTGCTTGAACCTGTAATAGTTGCTGGGTCTACAATAAGTAGGGCTACACTTCATAATGAAGATTATGTTATTTCTAAAGGGCTTAAGATAGGAGATATTGTATCTATTAGAAAAGCGGGAGATGTTATACCTGAAGTAGTAGAAGCAAAGTTAGATAGAAGAACTGGAAATGAAAAAGATTTTGTTATGATAGATAAATGTCCTATGTGCGGGAGTATTTTATCTAAAAGTAATGATATAGTAGGAAGTTTTTGTACTAATTTACATTGTCCTGCTAGAAAGATAGAGAGTTTATGTCATTTTGTAAGTAGAAATGCTATGAATATAGATGGACTTGGAGAGAGGATAATAGAAGATTTTTACAATTATGGATTTATAAAAAATTATAGTGATATTTATAAGTTATATATAATTAAAGATAAATTAGTTAGTTTAGAGGGGTTTGGAGTAAAGAGTGTAGATAATTTAATAGAAAGTATAGAAGAAAGTAAGACAAGAGGACTTGAAAGGTTAATAAACGCGATAGGGATAAGCGGGGTTGGAACTAAGACAGCGAAGATACTTGCAAATAGATTTAGAACTTTAGATGCTTTAATGAGTGCAGAATATGAAGAATTAATTGCCATACAGGATATTGGGGATATACTTGCAACTAGTATAATAAATTATTTTAAAAATAGTGCTAATAGAGAAGAAATAGATAAATTAGTTAAAATGGGTGTTAGTACTACATATAATAGTAGTGTAGTTATAGAAAACGATATGGTAAGTGGTAAAAAGTTTGTAATAACTGGATCTTTTCCTTTTATAACTAGAGAGGAATTAAAAAGAAAGATAGAAAGTGCTGGAGGTAGTACTGCTAATAGTGTTTCAAGTAAGACTGATGTTGTAATAGTAGGAAGTGACCCTGGAAAAAAATATGATGATGCAGTTAGATTAGGTATTACTATATGGGGTGAAGAAGAGTTAGGAGAATTTTTAAATGAATAAATTTATTAAAATTTCAATTATTACATTAATAGTTATACTTATAATAGGTATAGGAATATATTATTACATTTTTAAAATGGGTAGTTATGCTTATGAAGATGTTATGATAGACAAAGTTACTGTTTCAAATAATAGTGTTAAAATAGAAGGTTATTTAAGTGGTTCAGGTAGTGCTTATAAAGATTATAAATACCAATTAGTAGGAACAGAATTATATGTTCAAATAAGAAGTGTTTTAGTAAGTAAAAAATATAATAGTCCAAGTTTTACAATAGAGATACCAATTAATGGAAATGAAATAAATAATATAAGTTTAAGTAATGAGAAAAAGACTAAATTAATTTATAGTAAAAATTAAAAAGAAGTACTCAAAATAAGGGTACTTTTATTTTATAGTAATGTAAACTAGCAATATAAAATAAAATATAGTATAATATTAGTCACAGAGAGGTGAAAATATGAAAAAAATAATTAAAGAAAATAAAGTATTATTTGTATTATCTATTATAATACTCATTTGTTTAGTACTTATAGCAGTAGGACTTATATCTTATTTCTATAGTGAAGACGACGATGTGTATGGTAGTAGATTAGATGGAATTGAAGACTATCCTATAAGTGAAAGTATAGATAATGATATAAAAAGTTTATATGAAAGTGGAGTAGTTGACGTTAATGTTGATGTTAGAGGTAAAATAATATATATAATTATGGATGTAAGTAGTGGAGTAAGTACAGTAGATGCTCAAAATATGGCTATAAAGGCTCTTGAAAAATTTACTGACGAAGAGAAAAATTTTTATGATATACAATTTACTATGACTTGCAATACTAGTGAAGAAGCGCTAAGTACATATCCTATGGAAGGATATAAAAGAGCAGGAAATGCGCAAATAATGTGGTAAGGAGTAAAAATGAAAAAGAAAAAACAAAATACTAGATATTTTTGGTTAGGGATGGCGGTTGTATGTTCTGCTATGATAGTGGTTGCTTTATTATTTTATTTAAGTAGTAGAGAGAATAGTTTTACTTTTCAAGAGAAAAGTTGGATAAATGAAAATGTAGATAAGATTATTTCTGTAAATGTAGAAGGAAATTTACCTATATTTAGTGGAGATGGTGAAGGTGTATTTTACGATTATTTAAAAGATATGGAGAAAGATACAGGACTAACATTTAATATAACAGTTAATGGAAGTGCTGAATATAACTTTTTAAATAAAAATGAACTTAGTAGTGAAGATTTAGTGTTTTATACTGACCATTATGTTTTAGTTAGTACATTAAATGACCCAGTTAGTAATTTATCTCAAACTAAAGGACAAGTAATTGGGGTATTAGATGGAGATAAAGAATATGTTTCTAATTATTTAAGTAGTTATGGACTTGAATTTCAAGGGTTTAAAGATATAGAAGAGTTAAATAATCAAATGGATAATAGTATAATCTATGCAATAGTGCCTATGTATAAATATATGAACGATATAGTATATAAAAAATATAATATAGTATATCACATAGAAGGTTTACATTCTCATTATGTTTTAAATAAAAAAGATAATTCTTCTACATTAAGTACTGTTTTTACAAAGTTCTTTAATATTTGGGACGATGAGATATATACTAGTATAAATAAACACTTTTTATCACTTTATTATAATGCATATAGTTTAAGTGATATGGAGAAAAATAGTATTATTGGAGATGACCTTATAATAGGGTATATAGATAATATGCCTTTTGAAGGTAAAGTAAATGGTACATTTAGTGGTGTAACTAGTGAATATTTAGATTTATTTGGTAAAATGACTGGGGCTACATATAAATATATAAAATATAGTGATACTAAAGAATTTATAGATGCTTTAAATAATAAAAAAATAGATATGGCTATGAATTATTACAATATAAGTAATAATAATTATGAAAATAGTGTGGGATTAGGTAATATAAATTATGTAATAGTAACACATCAAGATAATGTAATACCAGTAGATAATTTAACTAGTATTAAAGATGACTCTGTTAAGATGTTAGGTAGTACTAAATTATATAATTTTATGAGAGAAAATAATTTAAATATTACTGTATATGGAAGTTATAAAGAATTATTTGAAAATTTAGATAATGACGATATTCTAATATTAGAAAAGACTACTTATGACTATTATAAGAGCAATAAATTAGCAGATTATGTTATAAAATTTATAGGAGATGCGAGTGCTAATAATACATTTATATTAAATAAAGATAATGCTGTTTTAAATAAGATGTTAAATTTCTATATAACAACACTTGGACCTAAGACAGTTGATAATATGGCTGTTCGTGATACTTTAAGAGATGCGAATGATAGTATAATAGTTAAATTTATATTTAATAATATAACATATATAATCTTAATATGTGTGGCTCTTGGGTTCTTCTTAAATAAATTAAATAAAAAAGTTAAAGTAACTAAAAAGATTAAAAAAGAAGATAAAATGATGTATTTAGATGTTATGACTAATTTAAAGAATAGAAATTACTTAAATGATAATTTAAATTATTGGGAAAGTAATAAGATTTATCCTCAAGCGGTTGTTGTAGTTGATTTAAATAGTATATCAGTTATTAATGATACTAAAGGACATGAAGAAGGGGATAAACAAATTAAGAGTGCGGCTAGTATATTAATTAAAACTCAAAGAGAGAATAGTGAGATAATTAGAACAGATGGAAATGAGTTTTTAATATATTTAGTTGGTTATGAAGAAAAACAAATTATTACATATATAAATAAATTACTTAAAGAGTTTAAAAATTTACCTTATGAATACGGGGCTAGTATAGGATATTCATTAATAAATACAGAAAGTACTACAATAGACGACGCAATTAATGAAGCACTTATAATGATGAGGAAGAACAAAGGGGAATAATATGATTAGTAAGATTAAAGAATTCGTTAAAAATATAATAGATATTATGGGTAGACCTTATATGCTCACTTTACCAAGCACATTAGCGTATTACTTTGTGCTTTCTGCTGTGCCTATAATATCAATAGTATTATTAGTAGCGACTTCCTTTAATCTTTCTGCTTCATTTATAACAGAATTTATAGAAAACAACTTCAGTACTGAACTTATGAATTTGCTTACACCTATGGTAACAAAACAAAGTCTTTCTTTTGGATATTTAGTGTATTTATTTATGGCTTTTTATATAGCAAGTAATGGAAGTAATTCAATTATAATAGCATCTAATAATGTTTTTAATATAGAAAATGCTCATTTCTTTAAAAGAAGATTAAAAGCGTTTTTGATAACTGCTGTTATATTTTTACTATTTTTGTTCTTGTTAATAGTGCCTTTATTTGGTGAGCAAATTTTAAGTATTTGTGATAGTATGGGAGTTAATAATAAAATAGTAGATGCGATTGGAATACTTTATCCCGTTTTAAAAATTCCGATAACTTTGATAGTAATATTTTATGCTATAAAATTCATTTATATAATAGCGCCTGACGATAAAGTAAAGGCTGCCTATGTCAATAAAGGGGCTATATTTACTACTTTACTATGGTTTGTTGCAACAATGGTGTATTCATACTTTATAAAACATATGGCACATTATAATATTTATTATGCTGGACTAAGTACAATAGTAGTATTAATGATATGGATGTATATACTTGCTTTTGTATTTGTTATGGGGCTTAGTATGAATTATAGAAATGTAAGTGAGCAGATAGAGAAAACTAATACTATTAAATTAAAAGAATTAGAAGAAAAAGTAAAAGCAAGTAAGAAGAAGTGACGTTTGTCATTTTTTCTTTAAAAAATAAAAAAAGTTGTTGCATTTATATATTAGATATGATAATATGTATGTAGAGGAAATAATCTTAAAAAAACTTTATAAACTTTTAGTTTTTAAAGTCAGTCATAGTAAGACTGTTGTGTATGGATATTTCCTCTTTTTTAGTGCAATTCTTTACAAACTCCTGCATCTGGTATGTAAAAGCAATGATTTTTATATCTGCCAGAATTTTTTTGATTATACCAAGTAGTTTTACAACTTTCTCCTTTAGCAGGGGCATAAAACCAAAGTGCATTAGTGGCTGGGTGATAGTATTCTCCTTTTAATACTCTTTTGGCTAGGTCTTTTTCTTTTGAATTAGAAGACTGGAAGAATAAAGGACTTGTTGTACCTGAAAATTGATTTTTTTGATATATAGCATCTGTAATAGTTCTTATGTTTTTAAAATCAAGGCAGTCTGCTAAGGCACGATTAACTATGACATTACCTACCATAAGCATACCTAAATCTCCTTCGGCTTGCGCTTCTGCTCTCATAAGTCTTGCACATAAATCTAATTCTTTATCTGTATAATTAATTAACATAAAATCACCTATATTATTATATGTTAAGGTAATTGAAAAAAGTTAATTTTTTTGATATTCTATTAAAGGAGGCTTTTTTATGAGGATAGTTCATAATATTGAACCTATATATGATAGTAAGAGTGAAATACTTATATTAGGTTCTTTTCCAAGTATTAAATCAAGAGAAGCAGTTATGTATTATTCACACCCTCAGAATAGATTTTGGAAAATTTTATCTAAATTATTTAATGAAGAAATAGAAGATAAACGTGAGTTTTTGTTGCGTCATAAAATTGCTTTGTGGGATGTTATAAAGTCTTGTGAAATAGAAGGGTCAAGTGATGCGACAATAAAGAATATAAAAGTAAATAATATAAAATTAATACTAAAAAATGCAAATATAAAAAAGATTTTTGTTGAGGGTAAGAAAGCATTAAGTTTATATAATAAATATATATTACCTAAAATTAAAATAGAGGCTTATTATTTATCTAGTACATCAAGTGCTTATGCTAGTAAGAGTTTAGAAGATTTAGTTAAAGAGTATGAAATTATTAAAGATACATTAGAAAAATAGATTAATAATCTATTTTGGATAAGAAGATGCAAAAAAAACTTTTATTTTTTTTATAAGTGTGATAAAATAACTATGTTGCTTGGAGATAGGGGATTAGTTTAATGGTAAAATAGGAGTCTCCAAAACTTTAGATAAGTGTTCGATTCACTTATCCCCTGCCATATAAATAATAAGGTATAATGCTTTTAAATAAATTAGAATTGATAGAAATATCAGTTCTTTTTATTTATAATAAAATATTTTTTTACTGTGTAGAGTAAAAAAATGTTAAAAAATGTAATTCTTTACTACGTATGATAAAAAATTGACTTTATAAAGTATTTAATATATAATATATATAGGAGGAATTGATATGGTAATAAGGGAAGAATATTTAAATAAGATAAGACCTTTTTATAATCAAGATTTAGTTAAAGTTATTACTGGAATTAGAAGATGTGGTAAGTCTGTAATTTTAAAACAAATAATTAATGAAATAAAAGATACTGGAGTTAAAGAGGAAAATATTATTTATGTTAATTTTGAATTAATAGATTATTCATATATAAAAACATATAAAGATTTAGATAAGTATATTAAAGAAAGAATTGTAAATGAAGATAAATATTATTTATTTTTTGACGAAATTCAAAATATATCTGAATGGGAAAAAGTGATAAATTCTTATAAAGCTAAGTATGAAGATAAAGTATCTATTTTTATTACTGGTTCTAATAGTGATTTACTTTCTTCAGAACTTGCTACATTACTTTCTGGAAGATATGTAAGTTTTAAAATAAGACCTTTTTCATTTAAAGAAGTTTGTGAGTTTAAAAATTATGAAATGAATATATATAAATTAGAAGAAGCATTTTATGATTATGTTAAATGGGGAGGACTTCCTCAGAGGTTTAATTTAAAAGAAGATACAGAGATTAGAACTTATTTGATGGATGTATACAATTCAATAATAATTAAAGATATAATAAATAGATTTAATATTACAGACTTAGATTTATTTAATAGAATAGTAGAATATATAGTAACAACTCCGTCTCAAACTTTTTCTGTTCAAAGTTTAGTTAGGTATTTTGAGGGTAATGATAGTAGAAAAATAAGTAATACTACAATTTATAATTATTTAGAGTATATGTGTAAAGCACACTTGATAGAAAAATTGGATAGATATGATGTCAGGGGTAAAAGGATATTAACTGGAAAATATAAATATTATTTAACTGATTTAGGGTTAGGTAGTGTGGCTAATGTATCTAAGAAAGAACAGATGGGAGCATATTTAGAAAATATAGTATATAATGAACTTATTTATAGAGGTTATGATGTTAGAGTAGGTAATATTGATAATGGAGAGATAGATTTTATTGCTATTAAAGATGGGAATAAAGAATATTATCAAGTTTGTTATTATTTAATAGACGAAAAAGTTATTAAAAGAGAATTTGGAGTTTATGAAAATATAAATGATAATTATCCTAAATATGTTTTATCTATGGATAAACTTGATATGTCACAAGATGGAATTATACATAAAAATATAATAGAGTGGTTAATAAAAGATTACTGACTTTTTTATAGTAATCTTTCTCTATTTTATAGTAATTTTTAAATGTGGTATCTTATTTTTTATAAATATCATTTAAAGTTAGGTCATAATCTGAAAGCATCTTTTCCATTGGTTCTAAACCAACACTGTGTCTTAATTTGTCTAAATTTTCTATATCTTTTATAGGTAATACTTCATATTTTTTTGTTTCATTGTTAAATTCTAATTGCGTTCCATAAATTTGTTTTTCGCCAATATCAACTAAGTTTCTATCTTTCATTGTTGCTAAATAAGAACTATCTAATCTGCCTTTGTTAACTGCCTCTTTTATTAAGTCAATATATTTTAAACGAATTGGTAAATCAGCGTGTTGTAATACTAAGAAAACGGCTAAATTGGCTTTAAAGTTACTTTCATTTCTATTAGGGATAGAGTTAATTCCATATTTTTCTATTATATGTTCAACTCTTTCTAAATTTTGTTTATCTAACAAATTTGTTTTATTCAATATATCTTTAACTTGATTTGAATTTTCTTCATAGTTAAGTGTGGTTCTATACATTTGGTCTTGTTTATAAATATCTTCTAATTCTTTTATAAGTTTTTCTTGTTCACTCATTTTTTTATTCCTTTCATATACTAAATTATAGCATTTATAATACTGATTAGCAAATAATGAAGTTGTTAATCATTTATATATTAATAAAAAAATTAAAATATGATATAATGTTTAGCGAGTTATGGCATTTTTTGATCCTCAAAAAATGGTATAACGTCATTGTACCTAATTTCTAATGAA
>CANRGI010000037.1 GCA_947630095.1 uncultured Bacilli bacterium | reverse complement strand
ATCCCAAGCATTATCACTTATTTCACTCATAGTATAAGTACCATTTATAAATTCACTCATAGCGTCTAAAGAACTATAACCTGTTAAAGTAAAATCTAAAGTACTCATATTATTTTCTTTGCCGTGACCAAAGCCACCTGGCATATTATTATTTGCTTCAATTTCTGCTTTTTCAATGTTGTTACCATTTAGTTCAATACTATCAGTATAATAATAACTTTCTATGTAATCACTATCTGCGAAAGACATAATATCACTTAGTCCAAAACTAGCAATACTATCAAATTTTTCTCTAACATTTTCTCTACCTTCTTGGATAGATGGGTCAAAGCCTTTCATCATATTAGCCCGATTGAAACTAATTGTAACTTCTTTATCATAAGCACTTTTATAAGAATTTATTAGATAACTTGCCGTGTTTTTAATCGCGAGTGTTATTGTACAAGCACAGGCAATAATTAAAATAATTGTACCTATTAAAATATTCCTTCCTTTGTTTCTTTTAATTGAAATCCAAGCATTTTTTAATATAAACATAATATTCCTCCTTTAAAACAATAACATTTTATTATATGAATATTAAAGAAACATTAAAAAATAGAAAAAACATTAACTTTTTTGTTAATGTTCAGTAAATTTGACTTCAAAAGTAGTATATCCATCTTTAGAATAAGCCTTTATAGTTCCATTGTGGGAAGTTACTATATTTTTAGCAATAGCAAGACCTAGACCATATCTTCCACTTTTACGATTATGACTTTTATCATTACGATAAAATCTTTCAAATATTTTATCTTGTTCTTCTGGTGAAATAGGTTCTCCATTATTAATTACTTCTAATTTTATTTCATTTTTATCATTAGTTAGGTTTACTTTTATTTTACTATTTTCTTTACTATGACTAATGGCATTATCGATTAGAATAGAAATTAATTCGTCAATACTTTCTTTATGACATAGAAAGTTTATTTTTTCTTTAATATTAGTTTCTATAGTTACGTTTTTTTCAAAAGCCAAACTTTCAAAGGTTAAGGCGCGTTTTTCTATAATCATAGAAATATCATTTTTAATAAAGTTTTCTTTTTTTAAATATTCAGTTTTAGATAAATCAAGTAATCTCGTTATTAAATTAGACATTCTATCAGATTCACTTTTTAAATTATTTATCCATTTTTCATTTTTCTTATTTACTTCTAAACAGTCAATGTTAGCCATCATAACTGCAAGTGGGGTTTTAAGTTCGTGAGATGCATTAGCGACAAATTCTTTTTCTCTACTAAAACTTTCAAGAACAGGTTTAGTTATCCATTCAGTTATTTTTTTAGAAATAATATAGACAATAATTTCAATAATACATATTAAAAATAAAGATATTATTAAGTTAGTTAGTAATAGGGTCCTAGTATTAGTAATGTTTACAATGGTTAAAGATTTATTTATTTCTAAATTATAAGCATATTTATTAAAATATAGAAAGCCTATTTTTATTTTACTTTCACTAGTGGTATCAATGATACTTTCTGCTTTTGATATCATATCCTTACTAATAGCATTGTCGTTATGACTTATTTTATCAATAATTTCATTATTTTCATTTAAAATAAACGTATAAACTTCATAGTCCATTACTTTTCTATTGTGTAAGTCGTCATTAATAGGTTTCATTTCTTTATCAAATGGTTCGTGCCTTTCTAGTGTTAAATTTTTCATTCTAGTTAAATTATTTAATATTCCAGTGTATTCTCTATGGTATGTTTGAATATTAAAAAATATTGCAAAGACAAAAGCAAATAAAGAAATAATAATAAAAATTGTAAAAAATGTTTTATTCTTTAAATTTTCCATATTTATCCCTCCATTTTATAACCTAAGTTACGGACTGCTTTGATATTTACTTTTGAACCTATAATTTTTATTTTCTTTCTTAAAAATGATAAGTATGCTTCTAAATTATTAGACTCATAATCACTTTCTAAACCCCAGACTTTATCATAGATTTGTTCTTTTGATATGATTTGTTCTTTATTTTTAATGAAATATTCAAGTAAAAGAAATTCTCTATAAGGGATATTTATGGTTTCGTTTGTATTTTTACAAGTTAAGATAGAAGTTCTAATATTTAGAGATAAATCACTATACTCTAAAATATCTTTAACTTTACCAATACCCCTTAGTTGGGCGTTTACTCTTGCTATTAATTCTTCTATGTGAAAGGGTTTAGTAACATAATCGTCTGCACCTAAATCAAAACCTTTTAATTTATCTTCTAATTCAGATTTAGCAGTAAGCATTATTACTTTGGCACTTATATCATGTTCTTTTATCTCTTTTAGTATTTCTAAACCATTTACTTTAGGTAACATAATATCAAGAATTATTAAATCATAAACATTTGTTAAGGCATTATATAGACCATCTTCCCCATTAAAGCAAGTATCAACTTCATATTTTTGGGTTCCAAGTTTTATAGAAATAACATCGGCAAGGGCATCTTCGTCTTCTACTACTAAAATTCTCATATGAGTACCTCCATTTTTAAGATTATATAATATAAATGTTAAAGAAATATTAAAAAATTAATTTATATGAAAATATTCTATCTTTTTAGTTTAATCTTTTCTTAGTTTAATTCTTTTTAATCTTAAAGCATTTAGTATAACTGTAAAACTACTTAGTGTCATTGCAAAGCCACCTACCATTGGGTTCATATTAATATTCCATTTTGAGAAAAGACCTATTGCAAGAGGTATCATACAAACATTATAGAAAAATGCCCAGAATAAGTTTTGCTTTATATTTCTTATTGTCTTTTTACTTATTAATATTAGATTTAATAAATTAAATAAATTATCGTTCATTAAAATTACATCTGCCGAGTTGTTTGCTATGTCAGTTCCACTTGATACACTTACTCCAATATCAGAAATTGCTAGACTTGGAGCATCATTTATTCCATCTCCAACCATCATTACTTTTTTGCCATTATTCATAATTTTTTTTATTTCATTTACTTTATCTTTAGGCATTACATTAGAAATTATTTTATCTATTCCAAGTTCTTTTGCAACTATAGATGCGGTTAATTCGTTATCTCCTGTAAGCATTATTACTTCTTTACCAATTTTTTTTAGTTCTTTTATTACTTTATGTGAATTTTCTCTTATAATATCTTTTACACCAATTAAAGCAATTATATTTTCATTTTCTATTACATAAACGATGCTGTTTCCTCGGTTTGCTAGTGTTTCTTCGTCTTTTAATTTAGTATTTTTAATTTTTATAAATTCAAGAATTTTATTATTTCCTATGTAATATTCTTTATCATTTATTATGCCAGTTAAGCCTAGACCTGCAAGATTTTCAAATTTATGTACTTCTTTTTTATTTATTAAATGACTTTTGAAAGCGTTTGCAATGGGGTGTGAAGATTTATCTTCTAAAGAGGCAACAATATTTAATAACTCATTACATTTAT
The DNA here is from genome assembly GCA_947630095.1 of uncultured Bacilli bacterium. GTDB lineage: Bacteria > Bacillota_I > Bacilli_A > RF39 > UBA660 > MGBC139354. The sequence goes on along the minus strand of CANRGI010000037.1, from coordinate 5,964 downwards.
AATCACTATAATTTAAAACTTCACTGATATTTAAATTACCATAAGTTAATGTACCAGTTTTATCAAAGACAATAGTATCTACTTTATGAGCGTTTTCTAAAGTTTCACTCTTTTTTACTAATATACCATTTTTTGCACATAAGCCTTCACTTACTACTATAGCAAGAGGTGTAGCGAGCCCTAGGGCGCAGGGACAGGCAACTACTAAAACTGTGACAAAATGAGTAAGTGAAACACTAAGAGTACTACCTAAAATTAAGTAAACAATTAAAGTTAAAATAGATATTACAATTATACTTGGGACAAATATTCCACTAACTTTATCTGCTATTCTTGCAATTGGGGCTTTTGTATTGGTTGCTTCTACTACTAATCTTACTATTTCAGATATTGTGGAATTTTTACCTATTTTTTCTCCTTTATATTCTATATATCCATCAATATTTAAACTTCCAGCAACGATTTTAGCATTTTTCTCCTTTTTAACTGGTGCGGACTCTCCTGTTATAAAAGACTCGTCAAAATGAGATGTTCCACTTGTTATAACTCCATCAACTGCGACTTTCATACCTGGTTTGCAAATCAAAATATCTCCCACTTTTACTTCGTCAAGTGTTACTTCTTTTTCTCCGCTTTTGGTTTTTAATATTGCTTTTTCTGGAGTGATAGAAACTAAATCTTTAATTGCTTCTTTTGTTTTTTCTTTACTTCTTCCATCTATAAATCTACCGAGTTTAATAAAGAATAAAACTATACAAGCAGACTCGTAGTATAAATTTTCTATATGTTCTAGTTTGCCTTTTATAATCATAATTGTTCCAAATATACTATAAAGAAAACTTGCAAGTACACCAATGGATACTAATGTATCCATATTAGGAGATTTATGTATCAAATTTTTATAGCCATTTTTTAAAATATCAAAGCCATAAAATAAATAAGGAATAGATAAGATTAACAAACAAATTGCATAGTTAATTGGGTGGGTTTTCATATTCAAAAATGGAATTACTGGAAGGCCTATCATATGAGACATAGAAATATATAAAACAATGATAGAAAGTAAACTAAATATAATTAAAATTAATTTATCATTATTCTTTTTGTTATCGTCGCGCTCATTATAGATGCCTAGACTTTTAAAACCTGCATTTTTAACAAATGTATTTAAATCTTCTATAGTTAAATTGTCTTCATACTCGATTAAAGCCTCTTCTAAAACTAAATTAACACTTGCAGATATAATGCCTTTTTGCTTATTTAAGTATTTTTCTAAGCCACTTGAACAAGCACTGCAGGTCATACCTGAAATTTTTAAAATTACTTTATTCATTTTACTCGCTTCCTTTTGGTGTAATATTTATTAGTGATTACTTTATAATTTTTATTTTATATTTCCAATTCCATACGTATATGAACAATACCTTCTTCTATAAAATCATTCGAGACAACTTTAAATCCAAATTTTTCATAAAAGCCTACTGCATATTTTTGAGCGTCCATACATATCTTTTTACAATTCATTTTTTCTTTAATCGATTTCAAACTTTGTTCCATCAATTTTTTGCCTACTCCATTTCCGTGATTTAAAGTTAAAACTCTACCAATTTTAACAATTTCTTTATTTGCATCTTGATAAAATGCTCGAAGATACGCGATTACATTGTTATCTTTCATAAAAAAACAATGCAAACTTCTATAATCAATGTCGTCTATATCTTGATAATGAATATTTTGTTCCATAATAAATATTTTTGACCTTGCTTTTAATATTTCATATAGTTCTATAGTAGTTAATTCTTTAAATTCTTTTGATATTAAATTCATTTATTTTCTCCTAAAAAATTACTATTTATTTGATTTGGTTTTAAAACTTTAAATTCTATACCATATACACCAAATATTTTAGCATATTCTAATAGTCTGTCAATATTTTTTGATTTGCTTGTTATATTTTACAATTATAAATCAAATTTTTTATTACATTTGTACATACATTATGGCATAAAGTTGAACAAATGTAAATATTCTAAAAACCTATACATCTATATCTAAAATAAATTTATATATCTCATATACACATATTTCTTTCTAAATTTGAATATAAAAATGTTAGCATTTTTATTACTAACACTTAACTAACTTTCTATATTTAATTCTTTTAAAAAATCTTTTAATAACCATAATATATTATTAATTTCTATATTTTTTGCGTAATAATTATTTCTCTGATAAGAATTCCATAAATTTTGTATTTTTTCACTATCACTAATAGAATCAATTATTTGTTCATAATCATTTAAATAACTAAATGCTTCTCTTTTGGTAAATGTATTATTAATGGCTTCTTTTAAAATTTCAATATTTAAATCAAATTTTATTTTTGTTAAAAACAAGTAAATATCATAAAAATCTTTCATTCGACTATTATGTCTTCCTCTTCTTAAAATTGTTTCTATTTTCTCTGATAAAATTGTTTCTAAATTATAAGTATTAATCATAATAGTTTTGTCATTAAATAATGACTTATATTTATACTTCATTGCTCTTGGTGTAATTTTATCGCCTGTTGATATATCAATTTCTAAATTGACTTTTGTATTATTAAGTCTACCGACTATTTGATATTTATTGCCACCATATTCGTCCTCTTCTCTAATATCAGTAACATTTACAATATCAAATTTTACATTATCTTCTAATTTAATTGATAGAATTTCATTTAAAACTTTTACCATTTTTTCTTTTGAAATGTCAATACCTTTAATTGTAGTATCCATATCTTTTGTTGTTCTATTATCAACTCCAAATATAGCAGAAAGCAAAAGCCCACCCTTCAATATAAAATTATCTTTATATTTAGAAATAGAAATTCTTTCTAATACTCTTTCAAACATAAATCTTTGCAATGCCTCATAATATTTTATATTATGCTTTTCTTCTAATTCTTTTGCTTTTTGTTGAAAATCATTTACCATTTAAGCATCAACTCCACAATTGTATTTATTTTTTCATATACACCAAATATTTTAGCATATTCTAATAACCTGTCAATATTTTTTTCTTTGCTATGAAAATAATAGTCTATTATTCTATTTTGTAATTCTAAATCAAACTTTTTATTAAATCTATACATATCACATATACATCTTTCAGCATTATAGACTTTAACAGGGTTTCCAGATGGACTATCTACTGTTATTATACCTATATCATAAAAAGTAGGAGATACATAGTGAATATTATAATTTCCTCTAATTCTCTTTCCTTTCGGAATACTTATATCTATTTCATATGGGGTTCTATTAGTTAAATTTAAAATATGAAAAGCCGTATTAAATGAAAATATCGCATAAGGCTTCTTTTTTTGTAAAATATAATATGGGTCTTCTAGTAATGAGTTATCTATATATATTCCGTGAGATACTTTTCTAATTAAACCATTATTTATAAAATTTGGAATTAAATGCCTTCCAATTCCTAAAGAAATAAATTCAGCAGTTGTTATGTACCCTTTATTTTGTTTTAAAAAATTTCTAATCTTTTCTTCATTATTCACTTTAACACCTCATTACATTTGTACATACATTATAGCACAAAGTTGAACAAATGTAAATATTCTAAAAACCTATACATCTATATCTAAAATAAATTTAATGTTACTTTCGTAAGGATTTTTTTTATATTTTCCTTATAAAAGTAACATAAACTTTTTAATATTTTTTTATTATACTTTTATTCGATTAGATATCTTTGTAAGTATTTTATCTATATCATTATAATCACTTATACTTTCTAAAGAAGAAAAATCGTCTAAAAAACTATTTAAGTATTCTTCTATTGGAGTATTCGCATTTTCGTCAACTAAAGTTTCATACCTCTTAATTAAAGTTTTTTTAGCCTCTTCTTTATTTTCACTTGCTTTTACTAAATCCGCTAATATTGATAAGGTAAATATTTGCACTCCTGTATCATTCATTTTATAACAAATATTTAAAGCATAATTTAAATATTCTTCTGCTAATTTTTTGTCCTTATTAATTAAATATTTTCCAATTTGAAAATATAATACTTCAAATGGATGTATTTCTGTATTAATTTTTTCTTGATTATAAGTATCTTCGTCATTATAAGTTCCTAACATATAAAGATTATATAGTTCTTGATTATTAATAAAAGCATCATACATTTCTGTTGCTATTTTATTTTGTTTTGCACTAATTGCATTATTAATAATTATAAAATAGGCATTAATTAAAAAGTGTTTTGAAAAATCTCCAATTTTAGCAATATTACTAATAATTTTATTAAAATCTTGACCATTTGTATCTACTGCTTTACCCAAAAAGTTTAAAGCATTATCAATATGTCCTACACTTGCTTCTAAAGTACTACGATATTGATATTGTCTTTTTTTATCACTAAGTGAAGCAAACTGCGCTATTGCCATATCGGAATCTTTAACCGCTTTCTCATAATATTCTTTCTTTAAATCAGCATCTAACTCTGGATAAATCAAATTAATATAAGATTGTAATCTTGTTCCTAATGCTTTCGCTAAATTATCTGACTGCATTGTGCCAAATTCTTTTATTCCTTTAAATGAATTCATAACAATTTCTAGGCTTGTAATTGCTTCACTTAAAATTTCAATTGCTTTATTTTCTTGAAAACAACTACTATATGTTATTGCTTCTCTAATTACTAAAATATAATAATAATCTAAAAACTCCCAAGAACCACTTATCTTTTTTAATTCGGTCTTACAAACTTCAATTTGATCTAATGCCCTTTGATAATTTGCTTCGTGAGTATAAATAGTAAGTAAATAAAGTGCTACGTCTAATTTTAATTTTTTAATCACAAAATCATTGCCATTTATTTTAATTAATATTCTGTCTTGCATTTTTAATAAAAAATTTCTACATAAATCTAATTCTCTTTGAACATCTATTAAACTTCTAATTTTTAAGGATAACAAACTAAATTGAATTCGCATATTAACTATTGGCATATTATTAATATGATTTATTAGCAAACTTTCTAATTCTTCTTGCTTTTTTTCTTCTCCAATTTCATTAAGTAAGAAAAACGCATCAGCAATATTATTTTGTACTAAATAATTAGATAATTTTTTTTGAATATTTGGTCTTTCAACTGAAAATACATATTTACTTTCTGAAAACATCTTTTTTAATTCTTCTTTTTCTTCGCTTGTAAATTTATTACTATCTTTAGTAAGCATACTATTACAAACAACGTCCGCGAGGGATAATTTAGCATTTGTTCTCGCTGAAGATAATTTAAAAGTTACGTGACAATTTTTTGAAATAAATAAATCTTTTTCTGTAAGACGCATTAAAATACGTTCTTTAATTAATTTAGTATATTTTTCAATATTTGTTACTGCTTTTACATCATCACTTTTTAAATCTCTTCTAACTGCGGCTGTAATATTTATACTTATTTCATCAGGTTTTTCTAAAGATAATTTTTCTAGCAAATTCATTATTCCTTCAACCATAATATGCAAATATAATTTTTCGTCGTCTTCAAAATCTAATAACTCTTCATTTTGAAAAATAACAAATTGTGCTGGTAATTCTTTAATTGCTCGCATTATTTCTATTGCTACTCTTCCAGCATTTTCAGGATTATTTTGCACAATATCATTTATATGTTTATATTCTCCATCTACTTGAGAAGATGCTATATTTCTAATTCTATTCGCGTCTTCCATCATTAAATTTCCATTGCGAATTAATAACCCTCCAATTAATGAAGGTGATTTTTGATTTTTTTCCTTAACAAAGCCTCCACTTTCGTCTAAATACAATTCAAATGTTCTCATAACTTTCACCTTTCTTTTTTTAGTACTTCCGGCTTATATTCTTGATTTCCATTAAAATAATTAATATAATTTCTTTCTTCTTTTGTTAAATTGTTATCTATATTATTACTTTT
>CANRGI010000036.1 GCA_947630095.1 uncultured Bacilli bacterium | reverse complement strand
AGAAATTAGAAGTTAAATCAAGAACACAAGCTGTTGTTGAATTATTAAAACTAGGAGAGATTAGTTTAGAAAATGACTTATAAATAGTCATTTTTTTAAAACAATTTAATATATTTAGATAGAGGTGCTTATGATAAAGAAACTAGGTATGAGAAAAATTGCTGTGACTACTGGTGCTTTGTTTGTAATAGGGCTTTTATATTTATTTCCTAATAAAGAAGTAAAAATAAATAAAAGTATTAGTTATGTTTTAGAAGAAGATTATACGCCTCTCTATTTATTAGACGAGTATGATTATGTCAGTGAAGTTAGTTTAGCAGTTAGTGAAAGTGAGTTAGAAAATAGATTAAGAAAGAAGTTAGAAATTATTACTGTTAATAAAAATGATGGGAAGATACCTAAAGGGTTTAGACCTATTATACCAGAGGGGAGTAAGATACTTGATTTAGAAGTGAGTGATGGAGTATGTACAGTAGATTATTCTAAAGAAATATTAAGTATAAGTGCTAATTTAGAAGAGAAATTAATAGAAGCAATTATATTTACTATAACTAGTGAGAAAGAAGTAAATAGTGTAATATTAAAAGTAGAGGGGAAAGTATTAGAGAGATTACCTAATTCAAATAAATTATTACCTAATAAATTAGATAGAAGTTACGGGATAAATAAAGAATTTGATATAAATAGTTTATATGGGTTAAGTAAGACTACTATTTATTATACTGGTAAAAATGAAGATATGACATATTATGTTCCTGTTACTAAGATAAGTAATGATAAAAGTGAAAAGGTTACTGTAATAGTTAATGAACTTAAAAGTAGTGTGTTATACCAAAGTAATTTAAGTAGTTATTTAAGCAGTAGTGCGGAGTTAAAGAAGTATGAAGAGTTAGAAGATGTTATGAATTTAACTTTTAATGATAAAATATTTGATACTATATATAACAATAATATACTTGAAGAAGTAGTTTATACTATAGGTATGAGTGTGCTTGAAAATTATGATGTAGAGAAAGTTATATTTTATGTAGACGATAAAGAAGTAAAAGAGTTTACAAAATAAATAATATATGCTAAAATTGTTTGGCAAAGGAGTAAGTATGTATTATAAAGTATTTGAATTTGATAATGAGAAAAAAGTTTTTGAGATAAGTGATTTAATGATAAATATAAATTATTTTAGTAATAGTGATATAATAATATTAGCAAAGAATTTAGGTATTAATACTAGATATAGTATAGATTTAGTTAAATTAGATATAGTAAATAAAATATTTATAGAGCATTTTTCATACGATAAAGATATAAATGGAGAATTAGTAAGTGTAAAAGAATTTGCTAATATGAGAAAAAGAGATAGAGTGTTAAAATTAAAAAGAGAAAATGTTTAGGTTTTCTCTTTTACTATAGAAAAAAGTTACCATTTAAGGTAACTAATAAACTTTAGTGGCGACTCCGAAACGATTCGAACGTTCGACCGACGGCTTAGAAGGCCGTTGCTCTATCCTGCTGAGCTACGGAGCCATAACACTTATAGATTATACAATAAATAGTGATTTTATTCAAGTATTTTTAAGTTTTTTTGTATTTTTTATTAAAAGTGACAAGACTTTACAGTTAAAGTGTGTAAAATTTGATGTAAAATGCAAATAAATAAAAGAGATATTTCAATTTTTATCGTATATATAAGTAGGGGGACAAAATATGAAAAGAAAATTATGTGTCTTACAAGAAGATAGTAATGACTGCGCTTGTGCGTGTATATCGTCTATAATTAAGTATTATGATGGGTACTTAGATATGGAAAGTATTAGAGAAGTAATAAATACAACTAGAGATGGTACTAATGCTTTAGATATTGTTAATGGTGTTTCTTTAATAGGGTTATCTGCTTATGGGGAATATATATCATTTAATAAAATTAAAGATATAAAGAAAAGTATTCCAGTAATCGCGTATGTTAAAAAAAATAATTTAAAACATTTTATAGTAATTTATAAAATAAGTGATAATTATATTTTAGTAATGGACCCTAGTAAAGGCTTTATTAAATATAAATATAATGAATTTGAAAGCATATATTTGGGAGTTATATTATTTTTTCAAAAAGTAAAAGAAATACCAAAAATAGAACATAAAAACTACCTATTCTATATAATTCGTGATGGACTTAAAAATAATAAAAGATATATAGTTTTAATACTAGTTATGACTATATTAATATTTATTTTAAGTTTTTCAGATATAATATTTTATAAAATAGTTATAGATAATATAGTAAATAGTAGAAGTTTACTTATGAAATTTGCTTTATGTTTTATAGTAATAATATTTATTAAGAATATACTAATATATTTAAGAAACATTTTAACTATGATACTTGGCTATAATTTTGATAAATATACTATGAGTGAAGTTTTAGATTTTATATTTTGTCTACCTTATAGTTACTACAAAAGTAAATCTACTGGAGAAGTTTTATCTAGGATAAATGATATGAATTTAATTAAAGATTTAATTCTTACTTTTGTGCTCAATACATTTGTGAATATTTTTCTTATATTAATACTTATTATAATTATGTTTATGAATAATTATAAATTTACTATCCTTTTAATAATATTAATAATTATAAATCTATTAATAATACTATTATTTCATAAAAAATTAGATAATAGTATTAAGTTAGTACAAGAAAGTAAAGGTATGTTTAATCAAGAACTAATAGATAACATTTCTGGGGTTCAAAGTATTAGTAATTTAGGTATCAGTAATATTAGAAAAGATAAGTTAGTTAAGTCTTTTCTAAATCATAAAAATAATGAAAAACATATTCAACACTTATATATAATATCAAATTTATTAAAATTTCTTGTAAATGATATTTGGAATATTATATTTTTGATGCTAGGAGGGTTAAGTTACTATAATTCATTAATTACTTTAGGAGATATAGTTCTTTATTATATGGTATATAGTTTTATAATTAGTTTTATAAGAGAATTATTAGATAAAGAATTAGATATAATTTATATACTTAAAAATATAGAGAAAGTTAATGGGTTACTTAAGTTTAAAAATATTAGTTATGAAGAGACAGAAATAAGTGGGAATATAGAGATAAAAGATTTATCTTTTTCTTACGGAATAAGAGAGATACTAACTAAAGAAAATTTAATTATTAATGAGGAAGATAAAATATTAATAGATGGGGATAGTGGTAGTGGAAAAAGTACATTACTAAAAATAATATTAAAATATTATAACTTATATAAAGGAGAAATATATATAGGAGGTGTAAATTTAAAAGATATAAGTTATAATTCAATTAGAAAAGTTTTTACTTATGTAGGACAAAATGAGAAGATGTTTAGAGGTAGCATAAAAGAAAATATACTTATAGGTAGAGAAATAAAGGAATGTGAATACTTAAAAGTAATAAAGATATGTGAGTTAGAAGATTTAATAAATTCTAATAAATTTAAAGATAAAATTTTTATTGAAGATGATGGATTTAACATTAGTGGTGGCGAAAGAGAGAGAATAGTTTTAGCAAGGGCTTTACTAAAGGAGTCTAAATATATATTAATAGACGAAGCACTTAGTGAAGTAAATACTGATTTAGAAATAAAAATACTTAAAAATATTTTTAAAGAGTATAAAGATAAGACTATAATTTATGTTACACATAAAGAAGAAGTTAAAAAACTATTTTCAAATATTTATAGTGTTAGGAAGGAGAAGTAATGAGTAATCAAGAATTAATGGAAGTAAGGGGTGGCTTTAAATGGGGTGTGTTGGCTATTATAAGTGCGGCAGTTTCATTTGTTTTAGGTGTCTTAGATGGGGTACTTAATCCAGAAGAAAATGCTTGTAAGAAAGGAGCGTAATATATGAATAATCAAGAATTATTAAATGTTAAGGGAGGAGGGGATATGTCTGCATCTTTTCTAAAAGAGTTAGTAAAAGCAATAACAGAGTTATATGATTTAGGAAAGAAAGTAGGAAGTTTTATAATTAGTAAAGTTATAAAGAAATGTATAAGTTAACTGGAGTAATATCCAGTTTTCTTTACTGTAAAGTAATATTAAAATTTTGTAAATAAAATGGTACTGTGTTATAATAAGTTCAGTTAATTGCAACTTAAAGTTTGTTTATTGCAACTAGATATTTTAGTATTATTATAACTAAGGAGTAAGATTATGAAGAAAATTTTGAATATTTTAAAAGAAAATATAAATATTATTTTATTTATAATAATAAGTATATTAATAGAACTTATTGCTATTACTTATACAGGGTGTGGGTTTTATTTAAGTAAACCTTTATATCCTTTAATGATTTTAATATTTTTTGTAAGTTTAATTGTATTAATTAAAAATAAATTTTATAAAAATATAATGTGTGCTTTAATATTAATTAGTCAGTTAATATTAGATATATTATTTATATTTTTATATGACTCGAATGGTACTGTGTTTGAATGGGCTATGTTTAATCAAAGGACAGATGCTTTTGGTACATTAGAAACATTTGATTTGAAATGGGGATTTTTAATATTATTTTTAATAATTATATTAGTGCCTTATGGGGTGCTTGTATATAAAAATAGAAAAGAAATTAAAAATAAAGAAAAGAATAGTAAAATAAAAAATATAGTATGTTACGTTATAATGATATGTGTCTTAACTTATATATTCTTTGTACCTATAAATGAAACTAGAATACATAAAGATACTATATATAAAGATATGTTATATAGTGAAACTGCTAATAATTACCAAAATATAGGTATGATAGGTAATGGGATATATCAAGTTGTAAGTGGAAAGACTGTAGTAGATTATGGAAATTTAGAAGATGTAGACGATTTTATATATTCAGAATATACTGATAAAAGTGATTTTTATGGAATAAGTAAAGATAATAATTTAGTATTAATTTTAATCGAGTCAGGAGAGTGGTATCCTTTAACAATGTATCCTGATAAAGCAGAAATATTATATCCTAATTTAACTAAAATGATAAATGAAGGGTTAATTGCAAGTAATTTTTATCAAAAAGAAAAGACTGATGTAAGTGAAGCATTTTCAGTATTAGGTAATTATCCTACTGGAAAATATGTTAATTATGATTTTTATAGGAATAGTTATCCTTATGCTTTACCTAATCTATTAAAGTATTATGATAAAGATATAGTTAATAGAAGTTTTCACGCGAATTATGGGAATTTTTATAATAGATATAAATTACATAAGGCTTGGGGATTTGACTCTTTAACTGCAATAGAAGAAATGAAAGAATATGGGGTAGAAGATACTTGGAAGCATAAATTAGGAGAAAGAAATTTGGACTCGGTAACATTTGATAAAATGAAAAGTGAGATGTTTCCTACAGATAAGAGATTTTTCTCATTTATATTAACATTTTCAATGCACGGGTATTATGGTAAAAGAAAAACATTAGAACCTTACTATAAAATATTAGACGATAATGGAATATTAGTTGATGTTAAAAATGATAATCAAGAATATTTAAAAACTTATATGGCGGCTATGATGGATTTTGATAAGGCACTAGGGAGTATGATGGATTATTTAGAAAGTACTAATCAAAAAGAAGATACTACAATAGTTATGTTTAGTGACCATAATACATATTATAATAGTTTAAGTTATTATGCTAAAGATATAAAAGAAAAATTTAATTCAGAATTATATCATATACCTATGATAATATACGATACTAAATTAACAGAAAAATATAAGAGTATGTATGGAAGTAATAAGATAGAAAAGTTTACTACTACTAGTGATATAGTACCTACTATAATAGATATATTTGGACTTAATGGTTGGAAAAATATGTATTTTGGGTCTTCAGTATTTGTTCCTAATAAAGAAAGTATAGTATTTAGTAGAAATTATGGAATATTTATATCAGATAAATTAGTAGGGTATTCACTTAATAGTTTAACTTATAAAAGTGAAGATTTAACAGAAGAAGATTTAAAAGATTTTGAAGAAAGGGCTTTAATACATTTAGAGAAATTAAAATATATAGATAAAATATATTATAGTAATTACTTTAAAGATAATGAATATAGATATGAGTAAACCTAAAAAGGTTGACATAATAAGAAATATATGGTAGTATTATTAAACGAACGGAGGAGAAAAAATGGTAAAATTAAGATTAAAAAGAATGGGAAGTAAAAAAAGACCTTTTTATAGGATAGTAGCAGCAGACGCGAATGCTAAAAGAGATGGTTCTTTTATAGAACTAGTAGGTACTTATAGTCCACTAGAGGATAGTAAAATTAACATTAATGAAGAAGTAGCGCTTAAATGGTTAAAAGAAGGGGCTATGCCTACAGAAACTGTTAGAAATTTATTAAGTAAGGCTGGTATTATGGAGAAATTTCATAATTCTAAGAAAAATAAATAATGAGTATAGAAGAGTTTGCTGAATTTCTAGTTACAAATATTGCTAAAGATACTGATTTAATTAAAGTAAAGAGATTTGATACTGATACAGGTGTTATACTTGAAATATTAATTAGTGAAAGTGATATGCCACGTGTAATTGGAAAGCAAGGAAAAGTGGCTAATTCAATTAAAAGTCTTATTCAAGCAAAAGCATATAATGACAATATAAAAAAAATTAAAGTAAATATAGACTCATTTTAAACACTTATTAACAATTAAAAAGTATTCGACAAAATTTTTAAAAGTCGAGTATTTTTTTATTAACAATTTTTAATAAAAATTGTTAATAAAAATAGTTCTGTAAAGTTAGATTGTACCTAGTTTTGTATTTTATAAGTACTTATTAACAAGTAAAAAAATTTAAAAAAATTGTCGAAATTAGTGGAAAAAATATAAATTATGTTTTATAATGTATTTATAAAATATGTAAGGGTGTGATTTTTATATGCGAAGTATGAAAAGTTTTTTTGAGTCATTAAAAATCAATAAAAAATATTTTTTAATGGCTGTTGTGTTATTAGTGTTTAGTGTGATAACGGTATCTTCTTATGGAATATTTGTATTTTCAAGTGAGAAGTATAAAGCAAGTGAACTCTTGATAGCAGAGTTAAATTATGGTATTAGTATTAGTAGTAGTGATACCTTATGTAAAGTAGAAGGTAGTAAAGTTACTAGTCCAAGTAATCATAAATGTTTTGTAGAAATAACTGTAACATCAGTAAATCCTATAGATAGTAGGTATGCACTTGCTTATAAGAATTTAAAAGGAGAGGCTGACGTAAAGTACACTGATAAAACTCAATGGGGTAGTACAGGAATAATAGATAGTTACGATAGCAACTATACTAGAAAAGTAAGGGTAGTAATAGATAATACAGGACAAAATAGTGAAGCAGAAACAGACTTTAAAGTATTTGGTGGATATTCTTTTAACTCTCTAACTTCAATAAGTTTATTAGATGGATACAAAACTATACCTGGAGGTTATGAAGAAAGTGTAGAAGCAGGAAATAATAGATTAGTAGATATAGTAGAAAATGATACTGGTTGTACAACTAGTACAAGTGAAAGTAAGGAGTGCTTATATGGTGGAGGTAGTGTAAGTAATTACTTGCAATATCCTACTCCTGTAGATGGTAATAAAACTGAAAATTTATGGAGAATAACAGGAACATACCAAATAGGAGATAAGACACTCGCTAAGATAGTTTATAATTCAGATTATAAGACTAATATTAATCAAGGTCAAATAGGAAAGACTTTAACTGATTTTTATGGTACATTGGATAAAGCAATTTATGATATAGAAAATACTAGTATGTTTAATTGTACAGCAAGTGGTTGTAGTACAAGTAGTTATGATAAAATAGGTTTACTAAGTACTTATGAATTTGAAAAAATAGGTGGTCAAAATTCATATTTACATAGTGAAGCGAATTGGTTTTCTTTAGGTAGCAGTGGAATAGATAATATAACACCAAATAGTATAGAAAGTACTACTGAAAGTACACAAAGTGGGATAAGACCTGCAGCGTATTTGCAAACTAGCGTTATAGTAACAGGTAAGGGAACAGTAGACGATCCATATAGAATAAGTCCAAGAAGTGACATTAATTTAGTTGCTTATACAGAAAATGGACAACCAACAACTAAGACTTTTCAAGCGTTATTAAAAGAAAAAGTTGTAAAATCAGTAACTTGTACGAATAAAACAACTGCTCAATGGAGTTATACAGATAATTCAATAAAACTAACAAATGTACAAGTACCAGACTATTGTACAATAGATTTTGGAGATGGTTATGTAGTAACTGTTGTAGTTAAAGGCGGAAGTAAAAATCCTAATCCGAAATCAGTTGGACACGGTGGAAGTGTAGAATTTGATATAGAAGCAGACGATAACCACGTTTTAACTAGTCCATCTGTAAGTTGTGATGGTGGCGCTAGTGGTGGAATTGATAATTCTGGACATTTAACTGTAAATAATGTAACACAAACTCAAACTTGTACTGTAACATTAAAAAGTAAAGAACCTAGTTTCATAGCAAAATTGAAAGCAGATAACCCAACGAGAACTGCAAGAGATGTTTCAACTTTCAATACTGCATTTACAACATCAGGCTTATATTATGAAAATGACGAAAAATATTTAGAAACAGAAGGAAAAGACCCATCAATAACTGAAGTATTATATTTTGCAGGTGGTGGTAAAGATATAAATAACTGGGTAGTGTTTGGAGGTTTTTGGTGGAGAATAATTCGTACAAATGAAGACGGAAGTGTAAGACTATTATATGCTGGAAAGGCAACAAAGCAAGGAGAAACATATACAGGTCACGATAAACAAGAGGGTATAATAGATAATGGAACATCAGTACAGTATAATTCGAATTATAATGATACAATGTATGTAGGATATATGTATGGAACAAGTGGAACATTAACAAGTAATAGAACAAATCAAACAAATAACTCTACAATAAAAGGAATAGTAGATACTTGGTATACTACAAATATGACAAAAAATGACGACCAAAGTCATCCTTATGGTTCATATTTAAGTAGAACTGCAGTATATTGTAATGATAGGGCTAATCCAAGTTATGCTGCCAAAAGTACAATGTATTATGCAGCATATAAAAGATTAGTAGATAGTAAAAGACCATCATTTAAATGTGGTAATAATGAAAGTGGAACTTTATATTCTGGTTCAACAGGAGGAGCAGACGTTGCAGATAGATTTACTGGAAGTAATGAAAGTAGCGTTGGAAATGAATTGTTGCAAGATAAACCAATAGCATTAATGACAGCGGATGAAGTTGCTTATGCTGGTGGTAAATATGGAACAAATAACTCAAGTGCTTGGTATTATCAAAATAGTTCTGGAAGCAGCGTAACTGGGTCTACATATTGGTGGACAATGAGTCCGTCTGTCGCAGACAGCGATGGCTGGGCGGGCGTGTTCCGCGTGGACGGTTCAGGCAGCGGCCCTGGCTGCTT
>CANRGI010000035.1 GCA_947630095.1 uncultured Bacilli bacterium | reverse complement strand
AATATGGTATGATAATGCGGTATATACCGAATACAGTAACTTTTAGAAAATATTTAAAAAATAACAATGTACCATTAGATACTATGTTTAAAATTATGATTACTTTAAGTGATAATTTAAAATTGATTAATAAGGAGAATATTCATTTTTCAGATTTACACCATAATAATATATTAATAGATAATTTTGATAACCCTATTTATATTGACTTTGACGATGCTGTAGTTAATGAATATAGTTCTACACATATATGTGCATTAGCGTATCTTTTACACGATGTAAAAGATAAATCTTATGAATACGAAGGAGACCTCATTCAATATGGTAATTTAGACCAAGAGTGTTTGTTTATTATGTTTTTAGATTATTTACTTGATATATATATTGAAAGACAAAACTATAATGATTTTAATCATATTGTTAAATGGTTAGCAAAATATTTCCCAAGTGATTTTATTGAGGCCATTAAAGATTTAAAAGTATTAGGTAACGAGGTAATTCCTTATCAATATTATATAGGAGACTTTATTAAAGATAGTAGTATTTTAGATAAGTGTAAGAAATTGAGAGGTGATATATATGCACACCATCGTTTTTAGAACGACTAATGAGTGTAATTTAAGATGTAAGTATTGTTATGATAATAGCAACCACGATAGTAAAATTTCTAAAAGGATAGCCACTGATAATTTTTTTAATAATTTAGATTATATAGTAAAAGACGCGATTAAGTTATATGGCAATATTAATTATGGAAAATTTATCTTTCACGGTGGGGAACCTTTACTAGTAGATGCTAAAGTTTTAAATGAGTTTTGCAAAATTTTATCAAGTAAACTTCCTATAGAATTTAGTGTACAAACTAATGGTACTTTAATAACTAAAGATTATATTGATTTATTTAAAAAATATAAATTTAAAGTTGGAATTAGTTTAGACGGCGCTAATGAGGAACAAAATGGGGCTAGAATTTATAAAGAGGGAGGAAATTCTTTTAATACAGTTATT
Source organism: uncultured Bacilli bacterium (assembly GCA_947630095.1). Lineage (GTDB taxonomy): Bacteria > Bacillota_I > Bacilli_A > RF39 > UBA660 > MGBC139354. The sequence continues at coordinate 8,487 of CANRGI010000035.1, read as the reverse complement.
AGTAAAATGAATTTATTAAAACAAGAACAAATTAAGTTTGGAGTTATAATGTCTATAAATAAACTACATATTAATCGTGAGCAAGAGTTATATGATTTTATAGCAAATAATGAAATTAATACTAATATAAGGCCTATCTTTCCTTCATTAAGTGGTGACAATAGTCTTGTTATGAGTACAACTGAATATTTAACTTTCTTTAAAAACTTGTTTGAAATGTGGTATAACGATAGTGAAAAAAGAGTTAAAACAGGGCAAATACTTGAATTTGCTAATCTAGTTAGAAGCGTTGTTTTAGATAATTATACTAATAGATGTTGTGAGTGTTCTCCTAATTGCTTTATGAATTTTATTTCATTAGATGCAAGTGGGGAAGTGTATGCTTGTAATAGACTATATAATATTAATGATTTTTACTATGGTAATATTAGGAACATGAGTATAGAAGAATTAGAAAATAAGATAAATCGTTTATTAGAACTACGAAATAAAGGGATAGAAGAAAAATGTGGTAACTGTAAAGAGTATAGAAATTGCTATGGAGGTTGTGTAGCAGAAGCGTATTCCCAATTTGGACTTATAGGAGAGAAAAGTGGATTTTGTGAAATACGTAAAGAATTAAATGATTATGCTAAAAAGAGGGTTTTAATGTGAAGATACAAGAATATGAAAAAGATAATTTTGGAGAGGTAATAACAGATTTAAGTAATGCTGAAAAATTAATAAATGCTCATATTGTTTATTTCTATAATAATATAGCGCTTGGAGATAAATCAATTATAGATAATGAAGCAGTTGAAAACTTATATAATAAGTTACTTCTTTTAAAAAAGTATAACACTCTTAACTTGGTTTTAGAGTCAAGTGGTGGAAACTTAGCGGCAGGAACTAGATTAATTCATATAATTAGAGAGTTATATAAGGAATTTTATGTTACAGTCTTAAATAGGGTTAATAGTACGGCTTCTCTTATTGCTTTATCTAGTGATAAACTTTATTTAACTCATAAATCTCTAATTACTCCCTTTGAACCTCAGATGGATATAAATGAAGAAAAGATATCTGTGAGTGTTATTAGAAATATTATTAATAATGTTAGTGAAAATTATCTATATAATAATTTAGATTTAATTATATTAGGTAAGTATTATGCAAGTATTAATTATTTTAAAGATTTAATTAAGAGTATTTTTAAAGAAAAACAAGCAAAGTTAGTGATAGATTATATGTTAAATCAAGTAAATTCACACCAGTATCCAATAACATTTAATGAATTAAAAGATAGTTTAGGTGTTAATTTAGAATTTATAAATAACGAATTATTGGCATTTTATTTAAATGAAGAAGAAAAAATAAAAAAACTATTTAAAGATGTTAAAAATAATGATACAATAAATTCGTATTCGACTATCATTAAGGATAAAAATTCAACTTTAGCCTACACTAAAAGTTATAAAATTAATGGTGATAGTTATAAAAAGATTTATCAAGGTTATAAGTCTCTTTAATAAGAGTTCTTATATAGGAAGGAGGTAAAAATGAAAAAGGATAAAATAAACCCTAGAATATTAGATATTTTGTTTCAAAAACAAACAGATACAGTAGATGCTCATTGGGATTCATACAACGACTCATACTATCACGATACATATAATGATAGATATGACGATTATGGAGATAATTCATATTATCACGACGAGTATAGAGATGCCTTTGTAAATGAAAAAACAGATACTAATGTAAAAAAATTAACAAAATAATTTAATATTAATATTAGGAGAAGATACAAATTCTCCTTTTATTAATTAATAAGAAAATTATAAATAAAATATTATAGAGTTATATTGATTTTAGCAAAGTGATAGTGTAAAATAAATGATATTCTTTGTGCTTTTTATGTTATAATAAAAATTAGTATTAATGAGAAAAAGTCAGAATTAGAAAATGAAATTATTAATAGTGAATAATACTAGATTTAAAGTTTTAATTAGGAGGCACTTATGTTATCAATAAATTTATATGAAATGTTACTAAGTAAATATTCTAATTTTATAGATAAAGATAGTGAATATCATATTACTAAGTATAATATTTATAAATCATTAATGGAATTATTAAAGAGTAAATACAATTTAAATAATTTAACTGATATTGAGTTTATTAATGAAATGTTAGAAAGAAATAGTAATAGTATATTTGATAAAGATATAGATATTAAGTTATTTAAAGATACTTATAGTAATTATATTAAGTATGATAAAGAAATTTTAAATAATGATATTTTAAATTATATGGAAGTAAACTATGAATTAGAGAGTTATAGCTTAGATTATTTTAAAGAGCCTATATTTATAAATGCAATTTTAGAGATAGGAAGGGGTTTTGAAAATCCATTATATGGAGATGTTTGGTTTTTAAGCAGTGAAGATATTTTTTGTGATATTTTAGAATATTTATCTGACGATATAAGAAATAATGAAGACTTTATATTAGAAAATATTACAAGATATCCTTATAAATTTATTAGTGATGAGTTAAAGAATAATAGAAGTTTTATATTGAAATTATTAAAGTATAGACCTAGTTATTTTCGCTTTTTAGAAGAAAAGTTTAGAAGTGATAAAAAGTTAGTTTTAAAAGTATTAGAAAAGGATAAAAACTTAAGTTTTAGAAATCCTATAGAAGAAATAGTTATAGAAGTAGATTATAGTATACTTAAGTATGTTAGTGACGAATTAAAAAATGATATTGAAATAATTAATGCAGTATTAGATTATAATGTTAATGAATATGAATTTTTACCTAAAAAATATAAAAATGATAAGAAAATAATTGAAAGAGTTTTAAAAGAGGATAGCAATTTAGCAAAGTATTTAGAAGAAGATATAAAAAATGATACTAAATATATAGAAGAATTGTATTTTAAGTATGACTTTCCAATTATTTATACTAATAGTGAAATTATTAATAAATATTCTAATGATAGAGAGGTTATGAAAAAAGAAATATATAAAAATGTTGACGTGATAAATTATATTAGTGAAGAATTACTTAATGATAAAAAATATATTATAAATGTTATAGAAGATGCAGAAAGTGGTAAATCATTTTATAATAAAAAATTGATAGAAAAATATAGGGATAATGAAGAAGTTATGGGTGCTTTAATTAAATATAATTCATATTATATTTCACACGCGAGTAATAGAATTAAGAAAAATTTTCGTTTTAATAAAAAATAACTTGGAAAAATAAATTCTAGGTTATTTTTCTAAGTATAAAGTAAGGTGTTAAATGCTTTTAATTCGTTGACTATAACTTGAAATCGTGATAAAATTTTATTAGGTAAGGGTACTTATCAAAGTAATAAAAGGAGTGATAAGTTGGAAAGAGAAAATAAATTATTTTAAATATGTATGAAGTGAAAGTATGTGGTAAGGTAGTTAGTTAGAGTTATTTAACAAGTTACTTTATATAAAGTGATTTTTTTAATTATTAAATATTTTTATTTAAATTACATATTAATTAGTATTTAGAGAGTGAAAGGAGTAGATTTATGAAAGATGTGGGAATAAATAAAAAAGTATTAATTGGAATTATAGTTCTAGTTATAGCAGTAGCGGGTCTATGTTTCTTTTTACTAAGAGGTGGAAATAAAAAAGAATATACTGTTACATTTAATAGTGATGGTGGTTCTATTATAAATTCAATTAAAGTAAAAGAAAATGAAAAAGTAGAAAAACCAGAAGACCCGACTAAAGAAGGTTATGATTTTGCTGGTTGGTATTATGAAGAAGAATTATTTGATTTTAATACTAAAATTAATAAAGATATAATATTAGTAGCGCATTGGAATTCTAATGGTATAGAACTTGACAATAAAAATATAGATTTAACTGTCGGAGAAGAAAAAGAAATTGATATTAAATCTTTACCTGATGGAATAAAAATAGAAGATTTAGAGTTTACGTCAAGTGACGAAAGTATAGTTACTATACTAGAAAATGGTAAAATAAAGGGATTAAAAACCGGTAGTGTAACAATTACAATTAAGTCAAAAGATGGTAAATATAGTGTAAATTGTATAGTAACTGTAAAGGAAGAAGAAAAGGTTGTAATAAACGGAGAAAGTTCAGTTACAGTTGGAAATAGTATACAATTAACTGCTTCATTAGAGCCCAGCAATGTGTTAAATCAAAAGTTTACTTGGGAAAGTAGCAATAGTGGAATAGCAACAGTAGACGAAAATGGTAAAGTTACTGGAGTAAGTGCTGGAAAAGTAACAATAACAGCAACTGCTTCTAATGGTAAAAGCGCTACTAAAGATATAACAGTAAATGCTAAAGCACAAAGTACTGGAGGAAGTAGTGGAAGCACTAAACCTTCAAAACCATCAACACCAACAACTATCGATGTAACAAGCATAACAATAAATGGCTCAAAAGAAGTTTATGCTAAAGAAAGTATTCAATTATATGCAACAGTTTATCCTGACAATGCTACAAATAAAAATGTTACTTGGCAAAGTAGCAATAGTGGAATAGCAACAGTAGATGCAAGTGGTAAAGTTACTGGAGTAAATGGTGGAAATGTAACAATAACAGCAACTGCTTCTAATGGAGTATCAGCAACTTATGAAATTACTGTAAAAGATAAATATGTAATTTATTTAACACAAAGAGCACTTGAATTAGTAACTGGTGGTTTACAATATGACTTTAGAGTAGAAAAAAATGGTAGTCCATTTGATGATTATTTAGGTTTTACATTTAATGGAACACAAATAGCAAAAGACCAAGGCAGTGTAGCATCTACAGTAGTAGAAAAAGGTGGAAATGAAGCAACATTAAGATTAGCAAATAAAACTAATGTAACTGCTAGTGTTGTAATAAATTAGAAGAAAGGAAGGAAAAAGTATGAAAAAATATGCTAAGTTATTTGTATTTACTTTATTTGCTTTCTTTACTTCTTCATTGTCAGTATTTGCAAGAGAAATGACTATTGAAGAACTAGGGGAAGAAGTAGATGCAGTAGTGCCGACTGCTGGGTATGTATATATACTAGGTGAGTATGCGTTTACATCAAATTATACTATTACATCACCAGTTATGATATTGGCTGGAACAAGTTTGTCAATAGATAAAAGTAAACCAACTGATATATCTCAAATAGTTATATATCAAATTGAAAAATTAAGAAATGAAGACTTTGAAGCAATAGGCTGGAAAAAGGGAGATAATGCTTTAGGTACAAAGACTATGCCTAATAAGGTAGATGTTAAATATATAGATATGAAATATCATATTCTTGAAAAATCAAAAGCAAATGTAAATATAGATTTAACAGATACAACTAAATTTTCTAAATATACTAAAATATTAGAAGATAATTTAAAATTTAAAGCAAATGAGGCTTATGAAAATGGTAAACTTACTTATAATAGTGAAAATGGAAAGTTAAGTGGTTTATTACTTAAAGATAATAATATAACATTAAGTACTGAGGATAAAACTAAATATCAAGATCCAATATACTTTTTTGCTTATGTATTAGAAGTACCTGGAGCAACAGAGGATACTAAAATAACTACTTCAGGTATGGGACGTGAAGGAACTATCGAGTGGAGTAGTTTTGACGAAACAAGTTCAACTGATGGTAAAACTCCTGCTGTTTCTGTGCTAGTGCCTATTATATTAGATAAATGGAAGGAAGACCCAACTTATACTATAACAATAGATTTAGACGGAGACAAAGACGAAGAAACTGATGTATACGGGAAAACAACATATAAATTAGATTTAAGAGATTTAACTTTTCAAGAAACTTCAGTAGTAAGTATTAATGATAATGAAAGTGATATATCAGAAGAAGATAAAACTACTTTAAAAGACTGGGGGTATACTTTATTTGGAAATAATAAACATTATACTTTAGAAAGAGATACAGAAAAAGGCGACAATGCTTATAAATTGACTGGTAAAATAGAAAAACAATTTTTAAAAGAAAATACATTCAATACTAATGAAGAAGATGCTTATTTCTTTGTATTTAATTTAAAGAAACCTGAAGAATTAGAAAAAGTACCTGAAGGAGTAAAAGTAACTGTTACAGGAGAGAAGACATTTACTTATGGTATAAAGAGTTTTAATGATAGTGGTGTATTTACTGAAATATTTAAATTAAAAGATAGTTGTGGTGGAGATGCAAATTGTAAGATAACTATTAAAGTAGACTGGGACGGAAATGGACAAAAGTATTTAGAGTCAGAAGAAATTACAATAGACTACTCTAGTGTTACTTTAATAAAGAGTTCTGAAGTTAGTATATTAAGTGTAAAAGAAGGTGGCTTAAGTACAAATCCACTAAAAGATAATTATGGATGGACTGAACCTGATAATTTCGATGTTAAAATTAAGATGGACGGCACTAATGTAAATGTTAGTGGTTTACTTCCTATATTAGATAGTCTTGGAGATAAACACCCATTTGGCAAAGAAGATACAACAGGTTATTATTTACCATTTGTTATTCAAACTAAAACAGGAAATAAAGATAAAAATACTAACTTAACAATTGTATTTATGCACGAAGGAGAAGAAAGTAAAACAATAACTGCAAGTGATTTTGACTCTGAAGACAAATTATATATTTTAAGACATTTACATAAAGATGCAGAAGATAAAACATTTAAAATAATAGTTGATATGGACGGTGCTGGAGAAGAATATTCACCTTATGAACTTACATTTGACTGGAGTGAATTAAAACTTCAAGAGAAAACTGTTCCTAGCGTAGACTTAACTAGTGCTTCAACTAAAGATAAAGAACAATTAGATACTTGGGGTTATAATTCAAATGCTAATACAGGTATGAAAATTACATCAAGTGAAAATGATACTTATACATTAGAAGGAAAATTAACTGAACAAGTATTAAATAATGATGTTTTTGAGGAAAATGACGGATATTATTTTGACTTTACATTTAAATTACCAGAAGATGTAGATATGAGTAAAGTTAAAATATCACATTTAACTAGTAATGATTTAAATGGCGATAGTAATATTAAGAAAACATTTAAAGAAAGTGCTTATGATAAAGAAAATAAAACTTTAACAATTTTATATCAATTTACTGAAGACCCTAAATGTAGTGGAAATACAGAAAATTGTAAAATTTATTATAGTGTAGACTATGACGGGGCAGAAAATCAATACTTACCTACATTAGTAACTATTGATTATAGTAAGTTTACTTTTGAAAAGTCTTCAGTGTTTACTGTTAGTGAATTAGATTTAGACGACGAAGAACAATATCCTAATCAAGGTTGGTATGACGAAGATAAGGGTTATAAAGTAGAAGTAAAAGAAACAGAAGAAGCACATAAATATAAAGTTAGTGGTGTTCTTCCATACCTTGAAGACAGTGACTGGGACGACGAAGCCCCTGATTATGACTCTGATAGTTTATTATATTATCTAGGGTTAGGACTTAAATTAGTAAATGCACCTGAAGGCTATAATAATGATGGTAATACTACTATAAATGTTAAGTTTGACCACGATGCCGAAAGTGATTCATTTACGAAAATATTTGGTAATGATTTTGAAAGTTCAAAAATACTTTATATATTAAAAGCATTAAGAACTTCTAACGAAGATGGTTCTCCTATACAAGATGCTGATAAATGGTTTAAAATTACAGTAGATTTAGATGGAGACGGGGACGAATATGCTCCTTATGAAGTAATAGTTGATTATAGTGAATTAAAATTTCAAACTATTTCATTTGATAATGTTACATTTGATTTAATAGACGAAAGTAAATTAGAAGAAGGTTCTTCTGCAAAGAAAGAATTAGAAGGTTATAAATTTAACTATGATACTGTTAAAGGTGTCACTATTGAAAAAGGTGAAGTACAAGAAGATAGAGAACAATCTAATGTTGGAATAACTGGAAGTATAAAAGAGCAAACTTTAGAGAATGCATTTAAAGATAATACTGGATATTTTGTTCCTATTAAGATATCACTTCCAATAGACGAAGAATGGTATCAAGAGTATAAAGATAAATGGACAATTACTTTATATAATGAAGATGGAAGCAAGAAAGTTTATGAACCAAATGAAGAAGAAAGAAATCAAGGTTGGGTATTAGTTCTATTTAAAGTAAGTAATGATAAAAAAGAAATTAAATATGAACTAGATTTTGATGGAGAAGAATATGCTTTCTTACCATTTGAATATACAATAAAAAATGATATTTCAAATTATCAAACTGAAAATAAAATAACATTTGAATATTTTGACGAAACAAGTGGAAAGGTTGTTTCAAAAGACGAAATTGTTTATGAGGGAGAAACAATAGATACAGATAAAATTCCTCAATTTGAAGATAAAAATTACTCATACCATACATTTGATTATTGGTATGAAAAAGGACAAAAAGAAGAATTTGGATTTGGAACTGATAGTACAGAAGAAAATG
>CANRGI010000034.1 GCA_947630095.1 uncultured Bacilli bacterium | reverse complement strand
GTGAAAATGGTGCAAATGTAAAGTTTAAACTCAGTGATTACAAAAAAGCATCACTTACATTTGGAGTTGAAGAAATGAACGAAGAAAGTGCCTTTTATATGACTAATGAAGAAGTAAGTGATTATGTTAAAAAATTAAACAAGAAAAAAGTTGATATTTATAGAATAGAAGAAGAAACTTTAGAAAATGAACTACTAAGTCTAATGGATGGTAACAATGGTTAATTTAATAAAAGCAGATTTATACAAAGAAACTTCTAAAAAGAGTTTTAAAATATTTATGTTGTTGATTTTATTTGTGAGTATTTTAGTTTTAATAATTTTAAATAGTAATATAAAACTTAAAGATAAAGATATAGAAGTTTATCCTTTATTTAGTAAAAGTGAATATTTGGATATTTACAAGTATGGTAATTATAAAGAGTATAAAAAAGATTATAAAGAGTATTTAAATGTAGTTAGTAATATAGAAAGTATAAAAGATACTAAAACTAAAACAATTAAATTATTTGAAAATGCTATTAATATGTTTTATTTTCTAGGTGTTATAGTTATTTATATTGCATTTCAAAATATTAGTTATGATTACACTAGTGGAGTTATTAAGTATGTTTACTTATCTTCTTATTCTAGGAAGAAAATAGTATGTTCTAAAGTATTATCTAATATTATTATTGCTATATTTTATACTCTTTTACTTACTTTAACAGTTATTTTTACTATTAAATTTATAACTAAAGAAACTTCTTTAAATTATATAGGTTTTAATGGTTTCTCTTTTTATAAAGGCAATGTTATTATTTACTTTATTTTTAAATCTATAATATATTTAATACCTATGTTTTTTATGATTATACTAACTATATTTTTAACTACTTTATTTAAAGGTAGTAATTTTGCCTTAGTTCTTAGTGAAATAATATATTTTTGCTCTTTATTATTAAGTCAAATATTATTTAGTTATGGTATTAAATTTATTAAATATACATTTATTCCCTATATAGATTTTACTTATTATGAAGATATTTTAAATGTAAGTATAAATAATATGATATTTAATTTAAATTTTAGTTTAACTAAGTCTATTTGTTATTTAATTATTTATTTTATAGTATTTTTATTATTAACTTGTAAATTAGTTAAAAAAGATGTGTAAATAATACGTAAAAAAACTGAATAGTTTTTTCTATTCAGTTATAAGCCTTTTCTTTTGTATTCTTCATATAATGCTTTAAATCTATTAAAGTGTACAACTTCTCTTTCTCTTAAGAAACTAAGAGGCGCTAGTAAATCGGGGTCAGTAGTTTGGTCCATTAAGTTTTCATATACTGCCCTCGCTTTTTCTTCGGCAGCCATATCTTCAGATAAATCAACTAAAGGGTCTCCTGTAACATTAATATAAGCAGCCATAAAAGGTACACCATTTGCGTCTACTGGGAATACTCCTCTTTTATGTTCAGTATAGTATGGAGCAAGTCCTGCTTCTTTTAATTCTTCAACACTTGCATCTTTCATAAGTTGTCTTATCATTGTAGAAATCATTTCAACATGCCCAAGTTCATTGTAACACGTAAGTTATCTAATCGAAAAGCAGCGTGATTTTAAGGGAAAAGTTATTTTTTAAATAACGCCCACCTTTATCTTTTTTATATATAATTTCTTTTATTATTGAAGATAATAACTTATTTTTTTCTTCAGCAGATAATGAAGTATTATAATTATTTAAGACATTTTCAATAAGTGGAATTGATTTTATACGTCTATTATATTTTTCTGTAGTAATAGACGTTCTATTTAATTCCTCTTTTTGTTTAATTAAGTCATTTATTTCTTTATTTAATTTTGTAGTACGCTCAATAAATAAATCTTGTGTATATGTTCCAGTTTCTACAAGTTCGCAGGCTTTTTCAATTTGTTCTTTATGTTTTTTTATATTATCTTCAATAGAATTGATTAAAGCATTATTATCTTTAATTTCTTTTTCTACTACTTTAACATAATCACTTACATACGTCTTATAATCTTTTAAAATGATTTTTAATTGTTCTAACACAGCACTTTCGATTAAAACTAAATCACTAGACACACACGGACATCTTAATTTACGGCATATTAAAGTATCTTCGTGTATTATTGTTATTTTTTCATATTCTGTTATATATTTATCAAATTTATTATCTTTTATATTTAAGACTTCTTTTAATTTAACCCATACATCAGTCTTTGGAATTGCAAATCTTTTTACTGAATTAGTGAAGTAATGTGATAATTTAGTTTTGTTGATGTTAGTTAATTGAGATATTTCACTTAAACTTTTATTGCCTTTGGCCTCGTATAAAAAAACTCTTAATTTTTCTTTATCTATATAATATTTTCTTTTATATACGGCAGTAGTTCCAACTCTTGGAGTGTAAGGTCTTCTTGTCATTAGAGTGTTACAATAACCGCATCTAACTAATCCTACAAGTGGATTTTTAATTTCTTTATCTTCTGGAACAGTTTTTCTTCTATTCTTTTTAAATTTTTCTTGTATTTTTTCTCTTATATCTTCGCTAAGAATTGCGGTATGTTTACCTTTAGCAATTATAAAATCTTTATTATTAGGAGAAGTCTTTTTTACTTCGCCATCTTTTAAAATTTTAACTGTTTTACGTCTATCCCACGTTAAGTATCCGTATATAGCATATCCAGTCAAAATGTTTCTAACCATATTAGAGTTCCAAAATTCACCCTTTCTAGGCTTAAATTTCAAATAATTTAGATAATGTCCTATATTTGTACATCTCATATCATAAACGTCAATTTTGAGGGTTTCTTGAGGTTTAAAGAAGTCATTAGGTATATGTATATCTAATTCACTAATATTAAAAGTACTTTTAATTTTTTCTATTGTGTCATTTTCTTTGATTATATAATCAGTATATTTACTGTCAATGGTTATGTTAATATGTTCTCCAACTTTTAAATCTAAATTATTATTAATTATATCTTTCTTTTTTTGACCAAAAAGTTTTGCAACACTGCTAATTGTATCATTATTCTTAACTATATAATTTGTATGCAAACCATTTAAGAATAAATCTGCAATTAGTCTAACTACATTTGCTTCTTCTTTATTTTCTATTAAAACATATCCTTTTTCGTTAATTAATTTCATTTTATCATAACCAAAAGGAGTTTCAGAACCTATATATTTCCCATCTTTAACACTTCTTATTCTCCCTCTATTTAATATTTTTTTTGTATACTTTAAATATTTTCTTGCTTGGTACAATCCGTCTTCAAAATAAGACAAATCATCTTCATTATCTAAATTATAAATCTTCATAGGAGTTATAATTTTAGTTTCAGTAAGTTGAAATGTTTGCGCTATTATACCTTGATCCATAGTATTACCACGTGCTAAACGCTCGATTTCAATACATATTACTGCTTTATATTTTGAATCTTCAATCAAAGAAAGTACTTCTTGTATTACTGGTCTATCGTCTATAGTATCACCAGACGCGACTTCTCTAAAAATATTATATTCTGGAATTGGTTTTCCAAATATAGAAATAATATAGTCTTGCAATTCCTTTTCGTGCCTTTGCAAAGTTTTTTCTATAGGCTCATCTTTATAATAATCACTATCTTTTCTTGATTTCCTTAAATAAATAATTAAACTATCTAATATATCATTAACACTAGTATTTTCTTCTATTCCTAATATTTCTATTATATTTTTTATGTTCATTATAGCACACTTCCTTTTACTTTTTATAAATTTTATGCTATAATTATGTATAGAAAAACCTACATAATTATGGCTTTACTGCAATTTAGTTATAATTTAATGTTTGACGACATTGGTTTTTCAGCATCTCATTTTATTGAGATGCTATTTTTTATTTATTTTCTATTTCTTTTTTATTTTTAAAATCGATAGCATTTTCAGATGTTACTACTGGTTTTCCAATTCTTTTTTCGATATTATGTCTTGTTATGGATGCTACTTCACCACCATCGTGCGCATCATTTTTTAATGCACGTAATCCTTTAGAGTCGTTTGTTCTGTGAAGTTCGGTAGTTGTAACTTCGGCTAATGTTGTTAAGGCTAGTTCTAATGGTGACATATTGTCTCTTAAATTTTGCTTTTTATTTAAGTTTTTGATATTTTTATGTCGATTAGTTGTAACACCAAAAGTTCCTTTACTTATTTCATCTGTAAGAATTGCAAATTCTTTTTGTTCAGTTACTCCACGTTTTTTCCATTCGTCTGTTAATTCATTTCTAGCAGGGATACCTTTAATTCTTGCATTTACCCATTCTTCACTATAGCCTTTGTTTAAATATGTTTTTCTAGCGCGTTCGATTGCAATTGATGGGTCAATAACTTCTTGTATTCTTTCTTCTGCTAATCTCGCAAACCATAATTTAAAAGGCTCAGCATTAGGTGATGGAACGCTTTGAATAATTCTAAATATCGTTTCTCTGTTGGCACAATCTGTCAATCTTTTCTTACCATCTTTAGCAATCATTTTCAAACGTCGACAATTTGTCGATAGTTCAGATAATTCTTCTTCTTCCATTCTTTTTTTTAATCTATACCAATAATCATTTGAATTGACACTTTCCGTTAATATCTCAATAACATCAACAATAGAGTAGTACCATTCACCATTATATTCTTGTCTTCTAATTCTTTTGTTTTCAAATAGTACTAGTTCTTTATTTTCTTTTTCTTCTTTTTCTATCATTTTTACACTTCCTTTCTTGTTTTATTCAACTCTTCCTAAACGTTTTTTTATACCTTGATGTCCTGAACACATACCTCTATAATCACTTTTACTTGCATCATCTTGATAAGATATACTTCCATCATTACAAATAGCCTTTAATGGTAAATTAGTAGAACTATTATTGTTTTTATAATTGTTATTTGAAGTAGTATTCGTAGTTTTATTATCATTTACAGTTGTATTTGATACATCCTCTTCAAAATTATTATCATTTTCTAATGTGCCCATTGGTTCATCAGAATTACTGTTTTCTTCTATATCTTTATTTTCTTCAGTTGAATTAGATGTTTCAGTTAAATTAGATTTGTCTTGAGCATTACTATTTAATTCTTTATTATCAGAACTAAACAATGTTCCAACACCTACCAAAAAACAACTTATAACAATAACTATAACACTCCATTTAGGTAAAGTTTGTTTAATATTTTCATTTTGCTTTTTTAATTTTACACCGCAATTTAGACAATAATCTTGATTTTCTTTTATTTCTTTTCCACAATTTTCACAAAATTTCATTTTTAATACTCCTTTGACATTTAAAGCATAAAATTTTATATTTTATGCAAATTTAATTATTTCATTTTTTATTAATAATATAATAAAGTTCTGTAAATCTCTATGAGAGGAGGAATGTATTTGGTAGGTTATAAGCATTTTTATAATTCACTAGTGCAACTTGAAATTAGTCCATTATTAATTGCTTACTTAATAGAATATTTCTTTTAGATATATTCTATTTATTTTTGTCTCTATCTCCCATAATAAATGGTTTATTGGCTTTAGCAAATTCAATTAATCGATTGAAGTCTTCTTCCGTCATTTCTTCATTTTCATTAAGCAAGCCTTTATTTTTTAATGCTTTTTTTAGTATTTCTTCTTCACTGTTTAAATCTATTTGAGTAGCATTATCTGAATTTAAATCTCCGCCAATTAAAGTAACTAAATCTACATTTAAAGCATCAGATAATTTTATAACATTTATCATAGAAGGGTCCGCTTTCCCATTTTCCCAATAACCAATAGTTGAACGATCAACACCTATTTTATCTGCTATGTCTTGCTGTGATAGATTTTTTTGTTCTCTAATAATTTTTAAATTTTTTGTAAAATTATTTTTCATTTTATCCCCTTTCTGTGAAGATTATACACAAAAAAAGTAAAAAAATCAACATAAATGCGAATTTTTTCACAAAAACAATTGACAATGGGAATTTATTCACGTATAATGTTAAGCAGATAGGAGGTAAATATGTGTATCAAACAAATAGGAAGAGAACTTAAAAGTATACGTTCACGTAATAATTGGACATTGGAAAAAGCATCTGAAATTACGGGCATTCACAAAAATACTTTGTGTTTATATGAAAATAATCCAGAAGTTATAAAACTTGGTAGATTATTTGAAATATTAGAAAAATATAATGTAGATAATGAAATTTTTTTTAAAAATGTACGCGAATATATTCGCCAAAATAAAAATTCAGAAGAAAATGAAAGTTAGGAGGGAATATGGATATAAAAATCTTTGCAACAACGTTTTTAATAACATGGTATATAGTGCATATTATTGTTTTTTATCTAATAGCGCTAGAGAAAAAAGAAAAGATACTTTTTATAGTATCTATGATAGTTGTATTACTTATAAGTCTTTTCTTAATTTGGAAAGTTGTTTAATAACTGGATAAACACGTTCTAACTTTTTGTCAATACCTTCTTCTTTATTATTAAGAATTGCTTGATTAAGAAGTTTAATATCTAAGTTAGGAAAATAATAAGTAAGAATATGAACGGACTTTTGATAATCTACAATATTTCCAACTTCATGTCCTAGTAGACAACTACTAACATTTTCTAAATAGTTTATTACAGCTTTATCTTTAGAATTTTGAGATAATTCAAAACGTTTAAGTTTAAATTGCAAATGATTAATATATATTGTTGAAATAATTGTTGGTATTGATGAAGATAAAGCAACAATTATAGCAACCCATATTGTATCTGACATTAAAATCACACCTCACTTTCATATTTAAGTATTATAAATCAAAAGTGAGGTAAAAGAAAAGAAAAAGTTATTTATTATGAAGAATTATTAACAAAACATAATATTCAATTTAGGAGGTAATAGAAATGTTTAGAGAACATACAACAGAAGAAATTATAAAAATGATAGAAGAAGCAGAAAAAGCAAAAAAATAAAAAAATAAATATTTGTTCCAGTTGTTTTTAGGGGTAATCAAAATATGTACCTATATTATACGTTAAAAAGTCAAAAAAATTTTTCATTTAGCACTTCCGCGATTACCCCCAAAAGCAACTGGAAATAAAGAATATTTAAAAACATAAAATTAATTGAGGTGAAAATCAATGTCGTCAAACGAAAATTTAAAACTAGTTTGTACCAATGTTATAAATGGTGCAACTATAGAAGTATATGAACCAGCAAATATGACTGTTGAAGAAAAAAGAAAAGTACTTATTAATATGTATGATGCTATTAACGAAATAGCAGACTCTTTAGAAAAAAGAGGTATTGATACTAGTAAATGGTTCTATACTGAAAATCAAATTGCAGAAATGAAAAAAAATCCTAAATGTAAATTCATTTAGGGAAAGGAGTAAGTATGAAAAAAATAATAAATTTATTTAAAGAATTTGAAGAAGATTATTGGGTTATATATATATTATCAAGTATAGCAATGATTGTAGCCGTATCTTATATGCTAGACTGGATGCTTTAAAAGGAAAAAGAACTTATAAATAAGTTCTACATACAATTATACACTATGTAAGATAAAAAATCAATAAAAAAGGCGGGTTTTGGTTTTTGTTTTTGAAAGGAAAAGATTATGAATAAGAGAAATAGTCCAGCAATTAACTTTTATACTTCTGATTTTCTGACAGGAACCACTTTTTTTACAAATGAACAAGTAGGTGCATATATAAGACTTTTGTGCTATCAACACCAATTTGGAAGATTATCAAAAGAGCAAGTTTACAGTGTAACAGAAGACGAAGTGGTTTTATCTAAATTTAAAGTTGATAAAAAAGGTTTATATTTTAATGAACGTATGGAATTTGAAACTGAAAAAAAGAAAAAATATTCAGAAAGTAGAGCAAATAACCGTCTTAAAACCCCTAAAATAAAGGAAACAAGCGAAGAAGATATAAACAACATATCTAATTCATATGAAAAAGATATGATTAACACATCTAATTCATATGAAGAACATATGGAAAATGAAAATGAAAATATATATATATATAATAATATACTTAATAAAAATAAGAGTAATAATAGGGGTATGGGGGAAGAAGAGAGAAAAGAAAAGAAATTTCAAGAGAAGCAATTTGAAGAATTTTGGAAACAGTACCCTAAAAAAAGAAATAAAGCAAAATGCCTAGAATGGTATTTAAAAAATAAGCCTAGTGTAGAATTGCATAATGAGATAATATTATCACTCTTGTATTTTAAAGACGATGATCAGTGGAAAAAAGAAAATGGACTTTATATTCCTTATCCAACAACTTTTTTAAATCAAAAAAGATGGGAGGATTTGAAATAAATAATGACGAAAGAAGAAATAATAAAATTCATTCAAAAAATAAAGCGGGAATATCCAAATTTTCCAACTTTAACAGAAGACGAGTATCACGTTTGGATAGATACATTATCTAAAATTTCTAAAGAACTTGCTGATTTGAAATATGAAGATTACAAAAAAGAAACGAAAGTAAAGAACAAATATCCAACAATTGAATTATTTTTAAAAAGCAGTGAAAATAAACAACAAACAAAATATTTAATGACGTGTCCTTATTGCGGAAGATTACTTTACGATAAGGCAATGAATTTACACGAAGCAAGACATCGTAGTATAAATTATATAAAATCAAGAGCAAAAAAATATTTTAATGTTGAAATGACACCTGAAAAATATAGTGAATTTTTGACAATGCAACAAAATGCTTTTGATATTAAATATTATGAATTTATATTAAAACTTATTCCAAAAATGAGTGAATCTTTAGAACTCAAAAATTTATTAATAATAAAATTTTTGTATGAACATCCTGGTAAAAAAATAACAAATGATATTCAGGGGGAAATTGGTTCTTTAAAAATAGGAGGAAAAAATGAAAATATTTTATAAAAAAGAGTATTTAGAATCAAAAAAGAATTTAGAAAATTTAAGAAAAAAATTTCACGAAATAAATGTGTTAAGTTTCAAACAACAAGAAGAAATAAAATCATTAAAAGAAAAATGCAAAATAGCAAATGCTTTTGAAAGTAAATATAATAAACAATTAGAAGTTTCAAAAGCATATCAACAAATTTGTAATCAGAAAGAGGCACAAATTAAAAATTTAGAAAAAAATAATAGAAGTTTAAATTCTGCACGTGGGGGGTTAAGAAAAAAGATTAATTCTTTAGAAACTGAAAAAAAGGAACTAGAAGAAAAACTTAAAGATGCTATGTCAGACAAATATGTTAGAAAGATATTACCTGCAGACAGAACAAAAAGTAATCAAAAAATAAAAGCAACAAAACTTGCTAATTCAAAAGTACAAAGTTATATGAGAAAAGAAACAAATTAGAAAGGAAGTAAAAATGAAAAAAATAATAATAAATAATAAAAGATATGCTTTAATGGAGATTGAAGAAGCAAAGAAGGATTACAAAGTAGGAGATTTAGTTAAATATAACGAATATGAATGGTGGGTACTTCATGTACGAGAAAATGTTGTTGATTTAATGTCAAAAGAAAGGTTATCAAAAGATAAAATTAAAGAATATTTTGAAAATTATGATAATGACTTTGATGTTGAATTTAGCG
>CANRGI010000033.1 GCA_947630095.1 uncultured Bacilli bacterium | reverse complement strand
TAGAAGTATAAAAGATTTATCATATAAAATAATGAAATATAAAGAAGAGTTTTCTATACAAAATGGTAGAGAACCACAGACTAATGAAATAAGTGCTTATTTAGGAGTTAGTGAATATGAAGTAAGGGAAGCACTTTTGAGTTTAAAAGAACCTATGAGTTTATTTGACCCGATATACAATGATGGAGGGGATACCATATATTTAGTAGACCAAATAGAAGATAAAAGAGAAAATAAAGATATAGATGCACTTATAAGTATGAGGAGGGCACTTAATAAGATAAAAGAAAGAGAAAGAAATATATTAATTAGTAGATTTATTGTTGGGAAAACACAGATGGAAATAGCAGAGGAACTAAATATAAGTCAAGCGCAGGTGTCTAGGCTTGAAAAAAATGCTATAAATAATGTTAAGAGATTAATAAAATAATAATTATTTTCATATATTTAATAGGTGGTTATATGAGACTTTCTGAATTACAAAGAAAAGATATTATAAATGTTAAAGATGGGAGAATAGTAGGTAGGATAATAGATGCTGAGATTAAAGAAAGTGATGGGGCTTTACAGAGTTTGATAGTTGAAAAAAGTAAATATATGAGAAATTTTTTTAATAATGAAAGTGATATAACTATAAGATTTGAACAAATAAAAAAGTTGGGTAGTGATGTTATTCTTATAGAATTAGATTAGTGAAAACTATTATGGTTTTTGCTTTTTTTAAGTCAAGTAAATTTACATTTACTCGCTTTTGTGGTATAGTATCTTTACGAGGAATATTATGAAGAAAATTAAATATATAGTATTTATGGTATGTATTTTTTTATTAGACCAAATTAGTAAATTTATAATTATGAAAAGTTTAGAATTAAATGAAACTATAAAGGTTATAGGTAATTTTTTTAGAATTACTTATGTACATAATTATGGGGCTGCTTTTGGGATATTAGATGGTAAAACAATAATTATAGTATTAGTTTCATTAGTTATATTACTTTATTTAATATATGAGTTATTTTTTCATAAAAAGAGTAATTTGATGGTAAGACTTTCTTCTGCAATGATAATAGCGGGTTTACTTGGTAATTTAGTTGATAGATTATATTTTGGTTATGTAAGAGATTTTTTTGATTTTAATATATTTGGTTATAATTTTGCAATATTTAATATAGGCGATGTTGCGATTGTAGTGGGGGCTTTTCTATATTTATTAGGAGCATTTTTGGAGGATAGAAGTGAAAATAAAGATAAGTAGTGAAGAAGCGAATAAAAGATTAGATGTTTACTTAAGTGAAGTATTAGAAAATAGTAGAAGTAATATATGCAAGCATATTAAAGATGGTACTATTAAAGTAAATGGTAAATGTGTTAAAAGTGGATATTCATTAAAATTAGGAGACATTATAGAATATCAAGAATGGAATGAGGAAACTAATTTAGAAAGTGAAAATATACCTTTAGATATTTATTATGAAGACGAAGATATAATAGTTTTAAATAAAAAAAGTGGTATGGTAGTACATCCTGGTAATGGTAATAAAAATGGTACTCTTGTAAATGCTCTTTTGGGATATACTAATTTAAGTAATGAAGGAGAAAGTGATAGACCTGGAATAGTGCATAGAATAGATAAAGATACATCAGGGTTATTATTAGTTTCTAAAACAAATAGGGCTCACAATATACTATCACAAGCGTTTAAAGATAAAAAGATAAAAAGAAAATATATAGCATTAGTGCAAGGGGTGATAAGAGAAGATAAGGGGAAAATAAATGCACCTATAGGAAGAAGTGAAAAAGATAGGCAAAAGATGTGTGTTACAGATAAAAACAGTAAAAATGCTATTACAAATTTTACTGTTTTAGAAAGATATAAAAATGCTACTTTAGTAGAGTGTATATTAGAAACTGGTAGAACACATCAAATAAGAGTTCATATGGCGTATATAGGGCATCCTTTAGTAAATGATAAAGTGTATTCAAAACATATAATAAATGATTATGGACAAATGTTACATGCTTATTATTTAGGGTTTAACCACCCAATTAGTGGGAAGTTTTTAGAATTTAATGCACCTATGGACGAAGAATTTGTTAAGATATTAGATAGTTTTAGAAATTCATAGTGTATACTGTTAGACTTAAAATAAAAGCATAAATACTAAATAATATATAAGGAATTATGAAGTAACTTGAGGATTTATTTATTCTTTTAGTTTCTAAGTATAAAAATATAGAACTTAAGAAAGTAATAGTAGTTAATATAAAGCCAAAGAAAGGACTTTTTAAGTTAAAGAATGCAAATAAAAATAATTGATTAGCAAGATAATTAGTTATTAAAACATATAAGTAATCACTTTCTTTTAGTATTTTAGAAGAAGTTGATACTTTATAAATACTTATAGAAATTAAAATATAAAGTAATATCCAAGTTATACTTGTTATCTTTGGAGATAAGGCAAAAGATGGGATATTTAGCATTTCATAGTAGTTACTATCGTATTTAAAAATTAGTCCACTTATTAGCCAAGGAGTAAAAATTAATAAAAATCTAAAAATATTTTTCATATTATCACCTTTACTAATTGTATGAAAAAGTGTATGATATTATTATTGGAAATGGAGGAAAAATGGCAAATATTGTAGTAGGAAAGAAAGACGAAATGGTTATGAAGATATTACATTACTTTGTAACTGAAGAAAATTATAGACCTATTATTGTTAATGGAGTACAAAATGAGATATGGTTAGAGAATTTAGAAAATGATATATCTTTAATTAGAATAAATATAAATTATATACATAATGAAGAACAGTTAATGACTGATATGAGAAAGGTAAGTATAATTAGAAAGACAATAAAAAAGAAAACTTATTCTTTTAAGATGCACGTATTAAATATTTTATTAGATGTAAGAGACGAAGTTAATTTAATTGAAGATAAAAATATAGATAGTGTAAAGATAAATAAAATAAATGATTTAAAGAAAAATGATATTATTAATACATTTTTTCCAAAGTTTAGAGATAAAGTTATGAATAAAAATGCTGGAATTATGGGTATGTTTCAAATGACTGAGGAATTAAATGATAAGACTAATAAAGACGATAAAAAGTTAGCAAAAGTATTTAGAAATAATAGATTACCTGTTGTTACTATAAGTTTAATAGTTATAAATATAATAGTTTATTTAATTAGTATGATAAGTGTAGGGAATTATGAATTTATGATAAATACATTTGCTAATTACTATGTAAATGTACAAAAAGGAGAAGTATGGAGACTAGTAACTAGTATATTTGTTCATACTGGATTACTACATTTATTATGTAATATGGTTACTTTATATGCAGTAGGGCCTATAGCAGAGAGGTATTATGGTAAAATAAAATACTTGCTTATATATATAGGAAGTGGAATATTAGGTAGTTTATTAAGTGTAGTATTAAGTAATTATGCTAGTGTAGGTGCTTCTGGTGCGATTTATGGCTTATTTGCGTCTATAATATTCTTTGGGTATAAATACAGGGCTACTTTAGATGGATTTTTAAGAAGTAATGTTGTACCTGTAGTAATAATAAATTTAATTTTAAGTTTTATGATACCAGGAATAGATGTATTCGGGCATATTGGAGGGTTAGTAGGAGGTTTCTTATTCAGTTATGCTCTTTGTGTACCTAGTAAAGAAAAGGTAAGTGACCATATAAATGGTTTTATAATTACAATTATATTATTTATAGCATTAGGTTATTTATTAATAATAAAAAAATAGATGGGTTTGATGTGTTCCATCTATTTTCTATTTTATTTTTAGAACTTTCTATAAAGTCCAATTGCAATTCCAAGAATATCTACTTTATCAAGAATAATTGGTTCCATTGTTTCATTTTCTGGTTGTAATCTGAAGTAACCATTTTCTTTGTAAAATGTTTTTAGTGTAGTGTAACCATTTTCGTCTAATGCTACTACAAAGTCACCATTTTTAGCAGAATTTGTCCTTTTAACTAATACTATATCTCCATCATAAATTCCTACATTTTTCATACTCATACCTTCAGTTCTAAGTGAAAAAACTTCTTCTTTTTTAGGTATCAAGTATGATGGTAAACTAATAAATTCGTCTGGAAATTCGATAGCCTCGATAGGGTTACCACAAGTGACTTTTCCAAGTAGTGGAACGCTTACAACATCTTCTTTACTTTCTATGTATTCATTTGGAACTAAAACTTCTAGTGTTCTAAATTTGTTATCTGTTTGTTTAAGATAACCTTTTTCCATTAAATGTTTCATATGAACAAACACGGTTGCAGTGCTACTTAAGTTCATCATATCGCAAACTTCACGTACACTTGGACTAAAACCATTTTTAGCAATAAATTTCTTAATTGCTGTTAGTGCTTCTTCTTGTTTTTTTGTTAATGGTTGCATATAATCATCTCCTCTATATATAAATTAACACAAAAACGTACATTTGTCAAACTTTTTTTCGTTCAAGTCTTGACACGAACTATTATATGTATTAAAATGGTTAGTAGAAAGAAGGAGAGTGAGTTTATGGAAACTTTAGAGAAATTATTTGATAGTTATAAGGGGATAGTGTTATTTTATATTATAATAGCGCTTATGGCATTTTTGCTAACATTAAATATAAAGGGAATAAACTCGCAGTCGGAAATTACTGATAATAATGAGAAAACATACTATGCCTGATGTTGCATAGTTTTTTCTAACGTGTTATAATTTGTTTATAGAATAGAGCAGGTGTATTATGGATATAAAAGTAATTAATGGAATAAGAAATTTAGCAATTGATATGATAAATGAATGCGGAAGTGGGAATGCTGGAGAATGTTTAGGTATTGCACCTACTATGTATACATTGTTTTCGTCACATCTTAATTTTAATAAAGACGATACTAATTGGTTAAATAGAGATAGATTTATATTAGGAAGTAATAATGCTAGTGCAATACTATATAGTACTTTATTTTATTCTGGATATAATATAACTTTAGAAGATTTAAAAAGTTATGGTAAAGGTAATGGAAGATTAGGAATAAATGCAACAATGGATAAAAGTATAGGAGTAGAAATTACAACTGGGCTTAGTGGAGAAGGATTTGCAAGTGCAGTAGGAGTGGCTATTGGAGAAGCATATATAAGTGAATTATTAGGTAAAGATTTAGTTAATTATTATGTTTATACTTTATTAACACCTATGGAAATGATGGAAGGTATAACTTATGAAACTGCTAGTTTTGCTGGTAGTTTAAAACTTGGGAAATTAATAGTATTATATGATGCGAGTGAAGTTACTAGAGATGCTAAAATTAAAGGGATATTTGACGAAGACGTATTAAAAAGATTTGAAGCAATGGGTTGGCATACCCAAGTGGTGTTAAATGGGGAAGACTTTGCATCAATAGACAGGGCTATTTTACAGGCTAAAAATGAAACTAGTAAACCTAGTATAATAGAAATTAGGACTATATGTGGGATAGGTACTAGTGTATCTAATACTCCAAAAGCAACTATGCCTTTAAGTGATGCTGACTTAATAAATGTAAAAGGAAAAATGAATTTAACACAAGTACCATTTCACGTTTCTAGGGAAGCAGTAACTTATTTTAGAGAGAAAATAGACGGAAGAGTTAGTGAAAAATACAACAACTGGGCTAAATTATATAATAAAGTATTAGAGAAAGATGCGAATAAAAAGAAATTAATAAATCTAATAGAAGAAGGAAATATAAGTTTAGATTTAAAAAAATTAAATGTTAATTTTGATAAGACTTTAAAAGAAGATATGAGGAAGACTAATTCTAATTTAATGGAAGTTATAGCAGATTTATTTCCTTTATTCATTGGGGGAAGTGCTGATACTTCATTTGATAATTATACTTATTTAGTTAAATCTAAAGACTTTAAAATAGATAATAAAAGTGGAAGAAATATTAGATTTGGTTTAAGAGAAAATTTAATGAGTAATGTATTAAATGGACTTGCACTTGTTGGACTTAGACCTTTTGGTAGTACTTATTTATCTAAAAGTGATAATATGAAATCGGGTATTAGGTTAAGTTCTATTATGAATTTACCTGTAACATATATATTTACACACGATAGTTTTAAAAGTAGTGATAATGGTATATTAAATATGCCTACTGAACAGTTATCTATGATAAGGCAAGTACCCAATATGGTGCTTTTTAGACCAGCAGATGTCAATGAACTAGTGGGAAGTTGGGATTATATACTAAATAAAAAAGTACCTGCTAGTTTAGTACTTCCTAGTTTAGAAAAAGAAATGATTAGTACTAGTAGTTTAGATGGTACTTTAAGAGGAGCATATATAATAAAACAAGAAAGAGGAAGACTACAAGGGGTAATAATATCTAGTGGTAGTGAAGTTAGTGTTTCATTAGAAATAAGTGATATGTTAGATAGAAGAGGGTTATATACTAGGGTTATATCAATGCCATCAATAGAAGTATTTTTAAATTCAAGTGAAGAATATAAAAGAGAATTATTGCCAATGGGTTCTAAAGTAATAGTAATAGAAGCAAGTAATGATGCTTTGTGGAATAATTTTGTATATAGTAGTAAATATATTTTAAATATAAATAAATTTGGAATTAATGCTAAAAGTAATGAAGTATTAAAATATATGGAATATGATTATGAACATTTATTAGAAAAGTGTGAAAAACTTTTAAAATGAGTTTATTTAATTAAAAATATGTGATAGAATATAGATAATAAGGAGTGAAGTAAATGAAAAAATTATTTTTAATAACTATAACTATGTTACTATTAACTGGTTGTGGTAAAACTAAAGAAGAAAAAGAAGATATGCTTTATAGTTCATTAGAGAAAGCATTTATGGCAGTTTATTCAGCAGAAGGAGCAGGACTTCCTGTTACACAAAGTGAAGAAGAAATGAAAGAATTTGATGGGCAAAAATGGTATAAAGTATCTGTTAGTGAATATGCTAATATAGAGAAATTACTTGATTATTCTAATTCTGTTTATGTAGATAAAATATCTAAAAAATTAAATGAAGAATTAACAGAGAAATATCGTCAATCTGGTGGAGAACTTTATACTTTATCTCAAGGGGGATGTCCTTTAGACTATATGTATGAACCTGATTTAAAAGATTTAATTAAGGAAGATGTAAAGATTAAAAAGATTAAATCTAAAAAAATAGTATTTGAATATAAAAATAAAGAATTTACTGCTACTATGGAAGACGATAACTATAAATTTGATAAAAAGATATTTGAATGTGCTGACTAAGAAGATTTCTTAGTTGCTTTTTTTTACTTTTTGTAGTAAACTATATATGTTTTTTTGGGGGAAATAGATTATGAAATTATTAGAAAATGATTTAGATATAAAGTTAGAGATTAAAAATTCACAAAATA
The DNA here is from genome assembly GCA_947630095.1 of uncultured Bacilli bacterium. GTDB lineage: Bacteria > Bacillota_I > Bacilli_A > RF39 > UBA660 > MGBC139354. The sequence continues at coordinate 2,689 of CANRGI010000033.1, read as the reverse complement.
AATTTAAACCTGAGATAGAAATAGTTAAAAGAGTAGGTATTCAAGTATCACTTTTGATAATTTTAAATACTATTTTATATAATATCTTATATAAGATGGGAGAATATCCTTTAGAACCTTTAAAAATCTTTTCTTCATTACTTGCTACTAAATTTTGTATGGACGATTACGTTAATATAAATGCCTTAATGGAAGATAATTTAAGTTTAGTAAGAGAAGCAAATAAAAAGTTAGAAGAACTTAAAGATAATATAAATGCTAATATGGGAACTGATTTAACAAGTAGGGATATAATTAATTCATATAAAATAGAAGAAATAGAATACGTTAGAGAATTATCTAATCACGTTATAAGGGTAGATAAAACAGACTATTATACATTAGATAAAAAAGGAACTCTAGTAGCGCTTCGAGAAATAAAGAGAGAAATTTATAATAAAGCATATAGCAATATATATTTATTAGATAGTGAAGAATTAGAGGATAAAGAAAATATTAGAAAAAAATTACTTTGATTATATAAATAAAAATGTTATACTTAATAGTAGGATATAGGTGAAGTTATGATGTTTGATTTTGTATTTGATTTCTTTTCAATGGTATTTGTATATATCGAGGCTATAATATTTTATATAATAATAGTAAGTATAATAATAAATGCGATAAAGAGGAATAATAATCATAGATATTTTAAAAATAATATAGTTAGTAGTGAAAAAAATATAAATGAAAATAGTAAAAAAGTAATATATAAAGATGTAAATAAAAAAGAATTAGAGAGATTTAATATAAATGATATTAATGTATTAAAAGATTATTATTATGATATATTTGTTAGGTTTGAAGAAGCATATAATAATTTAGACTATAATGTAATGAGGAGTTTAAGTACTAAAGAGTTGTATCAAAATTATTATACAGGTATTTCACTTGATTTGAAGGTTGGAAATAAGAGAATTATAAAAGATATAAAAAGAGAAAATGTTATAATATATGAAATAGATAGTACTATAAGTAAACAAGTAAGTATATGTATGATAGAAATTAGTTATAAAAATTATATGGTAAATAAAAAGGGAGATACTATAAGTGGGGATAGTATAAATGAAATAAAAGAGAAGTTTCAAGTTACTTTTAGGAAAGAATTTAATAAGCAAGATATAATAAAGTGTCCGAACTGTGGGGCTAGTGTGATAGGGAGTAAGTGTGAATATTGTAGGACTTTAGTTAAAAGTGAAGAATTTAGAATAAGTGATATTAAGAGAATAATAGAATAAATTAATTCTCTTTTTATTTTTGAAAACATAAAATTAGTAGGTGAGTTTATGTTTTTGAATATGCAAAATAGTAGGATAAAATTAGCATTTATTATAGTTTTATTCTTATTTATATTAATAATAGTTAAAGTATTTTATATACAAGTTTTAGAATATGAAGAATTAAATAGTCTTGCAGAAAATTTATGGAGTAGGAATTTACCTGTTCAAGCAGATAGAGGTAGGATACTTGATAGAAATGGGAAAGAAATTGCGGGTAATGTTACTACTTCTAGTTTAGTAGTTATTCCTAATCAAATTAAAAATAAAGAAGAAGTTGCTAAAAATATAAGTGAGATAATAGGTAGTGACTATGAAGAGATGTTAAGGCATGTTAGTAAAAGAGTTTCTATTGAAAGAGTGCATCCTGAGGGGAGAGATTTAAGTTATGAAGTAGCAAAAAAGATAAATGATTTAGGGTATGATGGAGTTTATTTACTTAAAGAAACTAAGAGATATTATAAATATGATGATGTATTAGCGCATGTGATAGGGTATGTAGGTATTGATAATCAGGGGTTAAGTGGGCTTGAATTAATGTATGATAATTATTTAACTGGGATAGATGGGAGTATAAAGTATTTTTCTGATGGTAAAGGGAATAAATTAACATTACCTGAAGTGTATGTTGCCCCTCAAAGTGGTATGGATATAAACTTGACTATTGATTTAGATTTACAATTAGTTTTAGAAAGTGAACTCAATAATGCAACTAAAAAATATAATGCTGAAGGGGCTATAGGGATAGTAATGAATCCTAAGACTGGGGAAATTTTGGCTATGTCTAGTAGGCCTACGTTTTCTCCTAGTAAATATCAAAATTATAGTGTAGAAACTATTAATAGAAATTTGGCTATTTGGAGTAGTTTTGAACCTGGGTCTACGTTTAAAATTGTAACTCCATTTTTTAGTTATATATAAAATATACTAACATATTATTTAATGGTGATAGATATGTTTAATAATAAAAGTTTTTTAAATAATATTAAAATAATAATAAATAGAAGATTATATGAAAAAGATATTATAGACGAGAATACTTTTAGAAAAGCAAATGAAATACTTTTAAAAGAAATATAGGGGAAAATATGAATTTTAATCAAATATCTAAACTTGTAATGAACGGGGAGAAGATTTTTAATATACCTCTTAGAGTAGTATTTTATGCAAGGGTTTCAACTGATAGTGATGTACAATTAAATTCTTTAGAAAATCAACTAAGTTATTATAAAAATTATATAAAAGAGAAAGAAAATTGGGAATATATTAGGGGTTATGTTGACGAGGGGATAAGTGGGGTTAGAGTAGAAAAAAGAGATAGTTTTAAGGAAATGATAGAAGATGCTAAAGAGAGTAAGTTTGATTTAATTATT
>CANRGI010000032.1 GCA_947630095.1 uncultured Bacilli bacterium | reverse complement strand
GATTAAGTAAAGAAGAAGTTAATAGAAGTAGAGAAATGAATGGTACTAATAAAATAAGTGAATATAAAAAGAATAAATTTATAAATATAATACTTGAAAATTTAAATGACCCGATTATTAAAATTCTTTTAATCGCTCTTGGTGTAAAGATATTATTTTTATTTAATGATAGTGATGTATATGAAATGATGGGGATAGTACTTGCTATTATAATTGCTAGTGTTATAAGTAGTTTGAGTGAGTATGGAAGTGAGAAAGCATTTGTTAAGTTAAGTAGGGAAAGTAGTAAAATAAATGTTAAGGTAATTAGAGATAATAAATTACAAAATATAGAGATAGACGATGTAGTAGTAGGAGATTATGTTTATTTAGAAACTGGGGATAAAGTACCTGCTGATGGGGTATTAGTTAGAGGTAATTTAAGTTTAGACGAAAGTATGCTTACTGGGGAAAGTAAAGAGAAAGAAAGAAGAGAAAAAGATAATCTTTATAGGGGTAGTACTGTTATAAATGGTATGGGTGTTATGGAAGTATATAATATAGGGAATAATACATATTATGGTAAAATTGCTAAAGATATACAAGAGAAGACACCTGATAGTCCTTTAAAAACTAGGTTAAAAGATTTAGCAAATACTATAAGTAAAATAGGGTATATATGTGCTTTTTTAGTTATTATTTCGTATTTATTTAATGTAGTAGTTATAAATAATAATTTTAATATGAGTAAAGTTATAAATATGATAACAAATAAAGATATAATAATACCTCATATTTTATATGCTCTTACTTTAGGTGTTACTATAATAGTAGTTAGTGTACCAGAAGGGTTACCTATGATGATTACATTAGTACTTTCTTCTAATATGAAAAGATTACTTAAAAATAATGTACTTGTAAGAAAGTTAGTAGGAATAGAAACAAGTGGGTCATTAAATATATTATTTAGTGATAAAACTGGTACTATAACTAAAGGTAAGTTAGAAGTAAGTGGAGTAATAGATGCAGAGGGGAATATTTATAAAAGTATTAATCAAATAAATAATAATTTAAAAGATATATTTTTAATAAGTATGGGAATAAATAATTCTTCTTTTTATAGTGGTAATGATATAATAGGTGGGAATGTTACAGACAGGGCTATAATGAAGTTTGTTGGGAATATAGATAAAAATAAATATAAAATAATAAATAGTGAAAAGTTTGATAGTGAGAAAAAATATTCTAGTGTTACTATAAATTATGATGGAGAAACTAAATTTTATAAAGGGGCTTATGAAGTGATAGTAAATGCTTCTACAAGTTATTATGTAAGTAATGGAAATAAAAGTATTATAGATAAAGAAAATATTATGAAGTTAGGAAATGATTATACTACTAAAGGTTATAGGGTATTAGCGCTTGCATCTACTAAAGGAAGCAATATGGCTCATTTAACGTTTATAGGGTTTATACTAATTAAAGACGAAGTTAGAAATGAAGCAATTAAAGGGATAGAATTAGTTAAAAAAGCAAATATACAAGTAGTTATGATTACAGGGGATAACCCGCTTACTGCTAAATCTATTGCAAAAGAAATTAAATTAATAGAAAGTGATAAAGATATAATATTAACTAGTCAAGAATTAAAACAAATGAGTGACGAAGAAGTTAAAAAGATACTACCTAGATTAAGAGTAGTGGCTAGGAGTTTACCTGAAGATAAGAAAAGATTAGTTATTTTAAGTCAAGAACTAGGGCTTGTAACTGGTATGACAGGAGATGGGGTAAATGATGCTCCTGCTTTAAAAAGGGCAGATGTAGGGTATGCTATGGGAAGTGGAACTGAAGTAAGTAAAGAAGTTAGTGATATAATAATATTAGACGATAATTTTTTAAGTATTGCAAAGACTATTTTATTTGGAAGAACTATTTTTAAAAGTATTAGAAAGTTTATAATATTTCAGTTATCTGTTAATTTAACTACTATTGCTATATCTTTAATAGGACCTTTTTTTGGGATAGTTTCTCCTATAACAGTAATACAAATGCTATGGATAAATATGGTTATGGATACACTTGCTGGAATAGCATATTCTTATGAACCACCTTTAGTAGAATATATGTATGAAAAACCTAAGAAGAGAGACGAGAAGATATTAAATTCATATATGATAAATGAAATATTTGTAACTGGTAGTTATTTAAGTTTACTTTGTATGTTCTTTTTAAAAAATGATTATATAAAGGGTTTATTTAGAACTGGAAATAATGATAAATATGTTATGACTGCTTTTTTTGGGTTATTTATATTTATGGCTATATTTAATGCTTTTAATGCTAGAACTCAAAGATTAAATGTTTTTGCAAATACTTTAAAAAATAAAGTATTTCTATGTGTAATTCTAATAATTGCTTTAGTACAAATATCTCTTATTTATTTTGGAGGTAATATATTTAGAACTACAGGACTTACATTTTTTGAATTTGATGTTATGTTAATACTTGCATTTAGTGTTATACCTTTTGATATATGTAGAAAAATAGTATTAAAAAAAATGAATAGAAGTCTAGGGGTTTGACAAATAGATGTTTTTGTGGTATTCTAACGTGTAGGAGATGGGGAATGTGAATAAAGATAGTGTTAGATTAGAAGAGATAGCATTATTAGAGCAAGAGATAAAACAAAGTAAAAAAGATATTTTAGCGCATCTTATGGTATATGTATTTAGTGCTTTTCTTACAGTAGAGAGTTATAAAGCATTAGTAAATGATGTAGATTTTATGAATATTTGTAAATTATTTCTATTTACTAGTTTAGATGTAGTTAGTTTTTATAGATTAATTAAATCAGTAGTAAATAAATATAATAATACTAGTTTAAAAAAATATTTAGAACTTCAAGAAGAATTAGGATTACCAGTAGAGAGAATGGAAAGATTTTCATTATATAAAAAGTAGAAATTTAAAGATAGTTCTTTAGAATTTCTACTTGTTTTTCTCCAAACTTTAATAAATCTTCTGCTAGTTTTAAAGTACTTTTATTTACTTCTTTATTATAGTCTTTTATTTTTGCTTCAATATTAATATTACCCATAGAAAACCCTCTTGAGAGAATACTTGCAACTTTAGCATCTGAATTATCTTTGTTTATTTCAATAGTCATAGCGGTGTTTGCTGTTAAATCTTTCATAAAAGTACCGTGTTCGATATCTACTTTTTCTTCTTTAAGTAGTTTTTTACATCTTTTATGGAGTTCTTCATACTTTTGTAACTCTTCTTCTAAAAGAAATTTAATTTTATTATCTTTTTCTTTAAGAAGTTCTAATAACTTTTTAGTGCTAGATATACCCATTTTGGTATTATCGTGAATAAATATTAATAATTCTTTTGTTTCGTTCATTTTATCACCATTAATATTATTAGCAAATAAAATATAATTATACCTAATATTTTAAAGTTTTTGTTAAAGTTAATTCATTATTTCTACTTTCTTCATAAATTTGTAGTAAATGCTTAATTCTTCTCCACTGATTAGGAGTAGGATGTTTTTTAGACTGATTTATTTCTATTAATATTTCATTAATAAGATTATATATTTCTATTTCATTTCTTTCAATTTCATTTAAATCTCTATGGGCATCTAAAGTTATAATAGCCCCGTTATCTATCGTGCGAGTGCCTCCGTCTGCTTTCTTTTTACAATGATGGAAAGTGAAATAACTTTCTTTAGAGACAGGGTAACCCATAAAACAATAGTCTTTTAATTTATGTATTTTAATTAATTTTTCAGTAGCCGTCATAAGCATCACCTTAATTATATTTTAACACTAAATGTGGTTTTGGTCGATATAAAATTATTAATTTTTAAAAAATAGTATTTTTGTAAATTTAGATGTAAAATAATTGTTAAATAAAACTTTACAAAGCCTTTTAGTAACTAGGTTTAAATAGATGTTTACTATTAGTTGATATGTAAAAAGAAAATGTTTACAATGTATATATGTGTATTGACTTTATATAGTTTAAGTAGTAAGATAACTATTGAGTTGAGTAGTCAACTTTAGGAGTGATTATGACAGAGTCAAAAGATTTTATGTTTTTAATAGGTTCTATAAAAAAGAAAATGTATAAAATATTAAATGAATATATAAAGAAATATGGAATATCTTTAAGTGAGGCACTTTATTTAGATATTATAAGTGAAAGAAAAGGTATTACTATGAAAGAAATTACTGAGATAGTACAATGTGATAAAGGTATGACTAGTAAAGTTATAAGTTCATTAAAAGAGAAGAATTTAGTTATGAGTAATAATAGAAAGATAATTTCTACTGAATATGGGAATATATTAGTAAGTAAGATAAGTAAGTTATTTAATCAAATAAGAGATAATATTTTAAGTAAAGTAAATAGTGAAGACGTTAAGTTATTACATGATTTATTAATTAGATTTAATAATGTTTTGGAAGGAGAAATAAAATGTTAGAAGTTAAAAAGATAAATAAAAGTTATAAAACTGGAGATTTTGTTCAACACGCTTTAAAAGATGTATCAATAAAATTTAGGAAAAATGAATTTGTATCTATTTTAGGGGCGAGTGGAAGTGGTAAAACTACTCTTTTAAATATAATAGGTGGTTTAGATAGATATGATAGTGGAGATTTAATTATTAATAATACTTCTACTAAGAAATTTAAGAATATAGACTGGGATAGATATAGAAATAATTGTATAGGGTTTATATTTCAAAGTTATAATTTAATACCTCATATAACTATATTAGATAATGTAGAGATGGGTATGACTTTAAGTGGGGTTAGTGCTAAAGTAAGACATAAGAAGGCAAAAGATGCACTTAAAAAGGTAGGGCTTTTAGAACATGCACATAAGAAGCCTGGGCAATTATCTGGAGGGCAAATGCAAAGGGTAGCAATAGCAAGAGCACTTGTAAATGACCCTGATATAGTGTTAGCAGACGAACCAACTGGTGCTTTAGATAGTAAGACTAGTGTTCAAATTATGGATTTAATTAAAGATATTGCTAAAGATAAATTAGTTATAATGGTTACACATAATGCTGATTTGGCTCGTGAATATTCTACTAGAATTATTGAATTTCAAGATGGTAAAAAGGTAAGTGACTCTAATCCTATAAAGGATAGTGAAAGTGAAGAAAGTCATATAAATATAAGAAAGACTGCTATGAGTTTTATGACTGCTTTAAAGTTATCATTTAATAATATTAAGACTAAAAAAGGTAGAACATTATTAACTGCTTTTGCGTCTAGTATAGGTATTATAGGTATAGGGCTTATATTATCACTTAGTAATGGGTTTAAGATAGAAGTAGACGAGTTTGAAAGAGACTCATTAAGTCAAGCACCTATTATAATTAGTACACAGGCTATGAATATAACAGAAGAAACTATGAATAATTATGTAAATAGTGATTTAGAAGAATATCCTAGTGAAGAGAAAGTATATGTACAAGATGATGTATTAGAAACTATGGTACATACTAATAAATTTAGTCAAGAATATATGGATTATTTAGATGGAATAGATAAAAAAGATTTATCTGGTGTTGCTTATCAAACTGCTACTGGGTTTAATTTAGTAAATAAAAGTACGAGTGGATACAATTTAGTAAGTGGGGCTAATTACTGGACACTTATACCTAAGAACCCTAATTCAGGTGTTGCTGGGATAATACAAAATAATTATGATATTTTAGCAGGGGAAGTTAATGATAGTGAAGCAGGACTTATATTACAAGTAGATAGTAGAAATCAAGTTTTTGCGTCTACTTTAAAAGCACTTGGTTTAGAAGGGGAAAGTGTAAGTTTTGAAGATATAATGAATGCAGAAATTAAATTAGTATTAAATGACGAATATTATCAAGAATACAGGGGTATGTTTATACCTAGTATGGACTTAAAAAAATTATATGAAAGTGAGAATAGTATAACAATTAAAGTACAGGCTATTATTAGAGGTAAAGAAGATAAAAGTATAATTACTGCTGGAAGTGGACTAGGGTATACTAATGCTTTAACTGAGTTAGTAATAGAGAAAAATAAAAATTCTAAAATAGTAGAAGCACAAAGGAATAGTGAATATAATATACTTACTAATCAACCTTTTGAAGAAGGCTCACTAACTAATACTAAAGATATTATGTTATCTTATTTAGGTGCTGAGAGTTTACCTAGTGTAATATATTTATATCCAACTGACTTTGATAGTAAAGAAAATATAACTGATTATTTAGACGAATACAATAAAAATAAAAGTGACGAAGATACTATACAATATACTGATATGGCTTCTATGATAAGTAGTTTATCTGGTAATATAATGGACGCGATTACTGTAGTATTAGTGGCATTTTCTTCAATAAGTTTAGTAGTATCTAGTATAATGATAGCAATTATTACATATATAAGTGTACTTGAAAGAACTAAAGAAATAGGTATATTAAGGGCACTTGGTGCTAGGGGTAAAGATATTAAACGTGTATTTAATGCAGAAACATTTATAATAGGGCTTTGTAGTGGTGTTTTAGGTATAGTTATTGCTTACATATTAACTATTCCAACAAATATAGTAATAGAGAATTTATCTGGACTTGCTGGAGTTGCTAAATTAAATATAGTTCACGCGATAATATTAGTGATTATAAATGTAATACTTACAATAATAGGTGGATATATACCTGCTCGTATGGCAAGTAAGAGAGATGCAGTAGTAGCACTTAGAACAGAATAAAATAAAAAGGCGCTGGTGAAAATGTATGATGTTTTTATAGGTTTAACTTTGTTTTTGCTTTATTCATTTATAGGGTGGATAATGGAAGTTATTGTTACTTTATGGAATGAAAAGAGATTAGTCAATAGGGGCTTTTTAATAGGGCCTTTATGTCCTATATACGGGGTAGGGGCTTTATTAATATTAGCGCTACTTGGTAATTATAAAGAAGATGCGTTAGTACTATTTTTAATGGCAATGGTAGTTTGTACAATACTAGAGTATGTAACTAGTTATGCTATGGAGAAATTATTTGGAAGTCGTTGGTGGGATTACTCTGATAGACTATTCAATATCGATGGTAGGGTTTGTTTAAGAAATACGCTTGCTTTTGGAGTACTTGCACTACTAATAGAATACATAGTAAACCCATTTATAGTAGATATAATTCATTTAATAAGTCCTATATTGCTTAAGAGTGTTATATCAATATTAATGATAATATTTATAATAGATTTTTGTGTATCTTGTAAAATAATATCTAGTTTTAGAGAAGTAGGTAAAAAGGTAGGAAGGAAAGTTTTTAAAGATAGTACTGAAGAAATTAGTGCTAAAGTTAAGGCTACTTTAAGAAAAAAGAATATATTTACTCGTAGGGTAGTAAATGCTTTTCCTAACTTTATATATTTAATTAAAAAGAAAGGGAAAAAGAAATAAGTTGATTTATATAAAAAATATGATATAATTTTTTGTAGAAAACGAAGATTAAGAGGAGTATAAAGTAATTATATTAAAGAGAGTTAGTGTTAGGTGGAAACTAATATATAGTGCTTTAGAAGGTAACTTAGGAGTTGTTTATTTGAAATAGAAGTAGAGTAAACCGTATAATATGCGTTAAATATTTGAGTAAAAAAAGGTGGTACCGCGAGATAATTCGTCCTTGAGTTATTTCGTGGTTTTTATTTTAGGAGGGAAAATATGTTAGATAAAAAATATAATCATTTAGTAGTAGAAGAAGGGAAGTATGAGAAGTGGCTTAAGAATAAATACTTTGAAAGTGGAGATACAAGTAAAAAGGCTTATTCTATAGTTATTCCACCACCTAATGTAACAGGGAAATTACATTTAGGACACGCTTGGGATACAACTTTACAAGATATAATAATAAGATATAAAAGAATGCAAGGGTATGATGCTTTATGGGTTCCTGGTATGGATCACGCTGGAATTGCAACACAAGCAAAAGTAGATGCTAAATTAAAAGATTTAGGATATAATCCTAGAGAAATGGATAGAGAAGAGTGGCTTAAGTATGCTTGGGAGTGGAAAAATGAGTATTCTGAAAGTATAAGAAAGCAATGGGCTAAATTAGGGCTTAGTTTAGATTATACAAAAGAAAGATTTACTTTAGACGAGGGGCTTAGTAAGGCAGTAAGACACGTTTTTGTAACATTATATAATGAAGGACTTATATATAGAGGAGAGAGGATAATAAATTGGGATCCTTTAGCAAAGACTGCTTTATCTAATGAAGAAGTTATATATAAAGATGTAGAAGGGGCTTTTTATCATATTAAATACTTTATAGAAGGAAGTAATGATTATTTAGAAGTAGCAACTACTAGACCTGAAACTTTATTTGGAGATACTGCTGTTGCTGTTAATCCAAGTGATGAGAGGTATAAACATTTAATAGGTAAAAATGTAATATTACCTATAGTTAATAAATTAATTCCTATTATAGGAGATGAACACGCAGACCCTACATTTGGTACTGGTGTAGTTAAAATAACTCCTGCTCACGATCCTAATGACTTTGAAGTAGGAAATAGACATAATTTAGAGAGAATAATAGTTATAAATACAGATGGAACTATGAACGAAAATGCTTTAGATTATAATGGTATGGATAGATTTGAAGCAAGAAATAAGTTAGTAGAAGATTTAGATAAGTTAGGTTTACTTATAAAAGTAGAGAAAATAGTGCATTCAGTTGGACACTCTGAGAGGACTGATGTTATGGTTGAACCTTATTTATCTCGTCAATGGTTTGTTAAAATGAGACCTCTTGCTGATAGGGTGCTTGAAAATCAAAAGAATAAAGATACTAAAGTTAATTTTGTTCCTCAAAGATTTGAAAAGATAATGAACCACTGGATGGAAATTACTTATGACTGGTGTATAAGTAGACAATTATGGTGGGGACATAGGATACCTGCTTGGTATAAAGGAGAAGAAGTTTATGTAGGAGAAAGTGAACCTACTGGAGAAGGGTGGGTACAAGATGCTGATGTGCTTGATACTTGGTTTAGCAGTGCCCTTTGGCCTTTTAGTACTTTAGGTTTTCCTAATGAAACTGAGTTATTAAAAAGATATTACCCTAATGATGTGTTAGTAACTGGTTATGATATAATACCTTTTTGGGTAAATAGAATGACTTTTCAAGGGTTACATTTTACTAATCAAAGACCTTTTAAAGAGTGCTTAATACACGGGTTAATTCGTGATAAATTAGGTAGAAAAATGAGTAAGAGTTTAGGTAATGGGGTAGACCCGATGGACGTTATTAATGAGTATGGGTGTGATGCTTTAAGATACTTTTTATCAACAAGTAGTGCGATGGGGCAAGATTTAAGGTATGACGAAGAAAAAGTGAAATCTACTTGGAACTTTATAAATAAATTATGGAATGCTAGTAGGTTTTGTTTAATGAATATAGAGAATTTAAAAGAATATGATTTTGGTAGTTTATCTAATCAAGATAAATGGATATTAAGTAAATTAAATAAATTAATTAAAAAAGTTACTAAATTTATGGATAAATATGAATTTAATAATGCAGGGGCAGAAATATATTCATTTATATGGAGTGATTTTTGTGATACTTATATAGAAATGAGTAAATTTAATATAGATAGTGATAGTACAAAGAGTACATTATGTTATGTTTTAACTTCAATCCTTAAATTATTACACCCATTTATGCCTTATGTAACTGACGAAATATATGATATGTTACCTATTAGAGATAGTGAAAATATAATGATAAGTGAGTATCCTACTTATAAACGTGAATTTAATTATAAAGTAGAAGAAGAAAAAGAAGAAGAAATAATAGAATTTATAAAAGCATTTAGAAATGTTAGACAAGTAAATAATATCGGACGCGATTATCAAGTATTAATTAAAGAGGGAGACCTAGGTATTGCTATAAAGATGTTAAAGTTAGAAGAACATATAATAGATAAAGAAACAGATAAAACTAGTTATCAAGTAAGTACAAGTAATTATAAAGCGGTTATATATTATGAAAAAGAAATAACAGAAGAAGAAAAAGATAATTATAAAAAACAAATAGAAATGTTAAATGCTAGTATAAAGAAACGTGAGGGA
>CANRGI010000031.1 GCA_947630095.1 uncultured Bacilli bacterium | reverse complement strand
TATTGAATACATAGGCATTAATACTGATACCATTATAGTACCAACTATAACTGCTAAGAATACCATTAAAACAGGCTCTACTAAAGTTTTTAAAGTATTAGATAAAGTCCTTTGTTCTCTTTGGTAATGAGCACTTACTTTTTCAAGCATAGTACTAAGTTCCCCAGTTGCTTCTCCAGTACTAATCATATAATATGCTAAAGTAGGAACTGCCCAGTTGTTTTTAAATGATAAACTTATTTTCTCTCCTCTTAACAAATTAGAAATTGTATCATACATTATCATTTTATAAAATTCATTAGAAGTTATCTTACTTAGAATATCAATACTATCAGTAAGTAATATATTATTTTTATTTAAAACAGCAAATGTCTTAGCAAATAAATTCATTTCATTATATATTATCAAATTACCTACAACAGGTAAGTGCATATATATGTACTGCATAAATGTCCTAAATGCTTTAACTTTCTTATACAAGAATTGATATAAAATCAAAATAGCAATAAGTCCTAGTAACATATAAACTAAATTATTTTTTAAGAATTTACTTATTATTAATAGCCATAATGTAATACCAGTCATTTCAGAACCTAACCCAGCATACATACTTTCAAATTCAGGAACTATATACACCATCAAAAATGTTATTACCACTAGTGCAAAAATAAGTATAATTGACGGATATATTAAAGCACCTATCATTTGTTTTCTAGTTACTTCTTTTTCTTCATAATAGTTTGACATATCGTCAAGAGTACTCTCTAAATCCCCTATTAACTCAGCAGCCTTTATCATATTAATTAAAAGTGCAGGAAATACATTACCTTGTTTCTTTAAGGCATCACTAAATGCTTCTCCCATAGATAACTCATATATAACTGAGTCATACACTTTTTTATATTTTCTTCTTTTATCTTGTTCTGCTAAAATCTTAACTGCATCTGTAAGAGGTATACCACTTTTTAAATAAGTAGATAACTGTGCTAACCAAAATACTAAATCTTTATTAACCATTGGTTTTTCTAAGTATTTACTTTCTCCGTGTACAAAATTTATCCACCAATTAGTTTTAATCTCGTATACTTCATACCCTTCGTCTAATAGATATGAGTGAGTATCTAATTTAGATAAAGCAGCAAAATACCCTTTTATTAACTTACCATCACTATTTCTAGCCAAATATTGATAAGTTCTCTTTTTCTCAGTACGTTCAGCATCTTTACCAAATTTATCTATAAGTAATACTTCAAGTTCTCTTTCTCTTTTATTTCTTATATGTTTTACAATAGCCAAATTATTCCATTTATTTCTAAAATATTCTTTAATTCTACCAGGAGTATGTTTAACAAAATAAGTAATTCTCTCTTTAGTAGTTTTAAACCACTTTCCTATTAAAGCAAAAAAGTCACTAAATGAATTAGCAATAAATACAGGAAATTCATAGAAAATTAATCTTAATGTAACATAAGCCCCTCTATAAACAGCATAACATAAGGCATATACTTCTCTACCTATTATACTTAATATATAGTCATACATAAATTTACCTACATAATAAGTAAACTTACCTATCCACTGAAATACAAACATAATAGCATAGAATATATAACTAAATATTGTAATTAAATTAGTAAATATTATATCAAAAGAGCCTGTTACACCTATAAAAGCATAATTTAAAGTATTATATATTTCTTTAAAAAATCTAACAAATAAATAAACTATAAAAGACAAAAACTTATGTATAAGAGAAGATATACTATTAGTTTTTTTCTTTTTTACTTGTTTTTCTTTAGTTTTCTTTTTCACAAGTGTATATACCTCCTCTTATTCTTATCCTATATAAAGTATATCATATCTGAGAAAATAATTAAAGTATAAGTTTACAAACTTGTCACTAGTAAATTTTTTAACATTTTTGAGTATAATATTATAGGTGATTATATGCCATTAAATTCTAGTTTATTAAAAAATTTTAGTATATCTAAAATAGTTGGAAGTGTAAATAATACGTTAAATATAGTTAATAAAACTATACCCATTTATAAGCAAGTAAGTCCAATTATTAAAAATGTTAAAAGTGTATTTGATACATCTAAAAGTATTAAAAAAGCAAGTATAGATGCCTCTCAAAAAGAAAGAGCATCTTTTGCTAGACCAGTTACTATATTTAAAAAAAATACCCCGAATAATGACCGAGGTAAATTTAACTTAGATACGCTTACATTTTTTCAGTAATTCACTTTAATATCGCATATTCTAGTTTTTATATAATTATCTTTTTCTAGTTCGTATTCTTCTTCATTTAATTCTAAATTATAATACATCCTAGTTTTACTATTACTTAGTTTATATAAATTAACTAATAAACTATTATTAAATTCTCTTAATACTTTATCTTGCTCTAATATTTGAAGTAAAGACTGATATGGATATAGACTCTTATCATACCCTCTAAATAATCTTTGATTTATAACACTTTTTATAAACCATATTAAATTAGGTATATCGTCTTTTATTTCATTTAAACTTTTAAGTATTAACTTTTGACTATCTACTTCAGCAAATTTCTCATAAGGTATTAAAGAATAATTATCGTCTAATAATTTCTCATATTTTTCTATCCAAAGTTGTTCAGATATTAAACTATTATTAATTCTCTCTAAATAACAAGAAGGTAATTCGTAATATATTAATGAATTTAATATCTTCATTTTTAATGTAATATTACCTTTAATATAACTATCTCTATTTTGTACTGCGTGATTAAGTTCGTGACATATTACATTAGTAATTAAATAATTTTTATAGTATATTTTCTCTTTATTATCAAATAAGTAATCATATTCACTATATACTTGATAAAACTTTTCTAATCCATTTTTATATATATCTATAATGTAATTATTCCACCCATAAGTTGCTATTAATTTGTTATAGTCTTCTTTATTTATACTTACTCCTCTTATATAATCATTTATAGCCTTATGTTTAATATATATATTAATTAATTTATTAATATATTCCATATCAGCAATTTTATTATTATTTGAGTATTCATAAATAAGTTTCAAAATATCACTATACATTTTTACCCCCAAGAGTACTCTTTTATTTTGTTATAATTTCTACTGCTTTTCTTACTTCTAAATCGTATTTTAAATACTCTTTACCACCTATTTGAGTTAAAAATTCTTCTTCACTTACATCATACTTTTGAGCCATTTCTTTAGAATATTTATCTACTTCTTCACTGCTAACAGTGATTTTTTCTTTCTTTACTACTTCTTCTATTACTAATCTAAATCTAACTCTCTTAGTTGCTTCAGGAATAAACTCTTCTTTTAATTTTTCTTCTGTTGTACCTAAAAATTTAATATAAGTATCTACATTCATTCCTTGCATTTTTAATCTTTCACTAAAGTCGTGATAAATTCTCTCTATTTCTTCGTCTATCATTTCTTTAGGTACATCTATTTTAGCATTATCACTTGCTTTAACTAAACAGTCTTCAAAGTACTTATCTTCTACTTCTGCTTCTTTATGAGATGTTATATGTTCTTTTATAGAGTCCTTTAATTTATCTAAACTATCTACTTCTGGAATATCTAAATCTTTAAAAAATTCTTCATTGTATTCAGGATATACTCTTTCTTTTATACTATTTATTTTAACTTTAAATACTACATCTTTTCCTTTTAATTCTTCACTATGATAGTCTTTAGGAAATGTTAAATTAATTTCTTTTTCTTCTTCTAATTTCATACCGATAAGTGCGTCTTCAAACCCAGGTATAAAAGAGTTACTTCCTATTACTAAAGGATAATCTTCTCCCTTCCCACCATCAAATGGAACACCATCTTTAAATCCTTCAAAATCTAAATTAACTTCGTCTCCAGTTTCAACAGTCTTATTTTCTTTATCTTTTAGTTCAACATATTGTTCTCTTAAATGATTTAACTCATGTTCTATTTCTTCTTCACTTACTTCTACTTTATCACGTTTAATTCCTAAATTTTTATACTCTCCTAAAGTAACTTCAGGCTTTTCTATAATAGAAAATGTAACTTCTAAATGGTCTTCTCCTATAGATTTAATATCAACATTAGGTCTAGTTGCCATTTCTAAGTCTTTATTTTCACTTATTAATTTATCATATAATTTTGGTAGTGCGTGGTCAACTGCATCCATATAAAGTGACTCAATACCTACTTTTTTTAAATATACTTCTTTAGGAACATTACCTTTTCTAAACCCATCTATTTGTACTTCACTTTTTTTATGTTCCCATACGTGATCAAGTATACTACTCCATTCTTCACCTTTTAAACTTACTACTATTTCTTTCATTATATTCCTCCTAACTTATGCTACATCTATTATTTTAACTTTATAAACACCATCTGGACTGCTTACTTCAACTACACTACCTATTTTTTTATTAAGTATAGCGTGTGCAATAGGGCTTTCATTAGATATTTTATTATTAAATGGGTCTGCTTCTTGACTACCAACTATCTTATATTCTTCTATGTCGTCTTCTCCTTCATATTGAAGTTTAACAGTACTTCCTATATTTACAACACCTTTTTCACTTGCTTCTTCATTTATAATTACCGCGTGTTCTAATATATATTCTATCTCTTTTATTCTACCCTCTAACTTACCTTGTTCTTCTCTTGCATTATCATATTCTGAGTTCTCACTCAAATCTCCTAAAGAACGTGCTTCTTTTAATGTATTTAAAACTTCTTCTCTTTTATCTGTCTTTAAATAATTAAGTTCAGTTTCTAATTCTAAGAAACCCTCACTTGTAAGAAAAAATTCTTTTTGTTTCATTTATTATCTTCTCCTTTAACAATTTTCAATAATACCAAAATTTAACGATTTTGTCAATATATAGGCACTCGTAATATATCGTTCTTTTGTACTTCAAATGGTACTTTTATCTTTAATATTTCTTGAGGATGTTTAGCACTCATAACTTTTTCCCCATTTTCATTTATTATTTCACTTACTTTAAACTTTCTAGCACTATTTATAGGACTAAATACTTCTATTTCACTATCTATTTTAAAGTTATTTCTCTCTTCTACTTTAGCATATCCATTATTGTATTCTAGCACTATACCTAAAAAGTCTTGATTACTCTCTTCCTTTCTACCTGTATAGTATTGCTCACTCGCTCCAGGTTTAGAAGCATAAAAAATAGCAGTATTTTCCCTATTAGATAATCTATTCAAAACCTTTTTATAATATTCTATATCTTCTTTAGTTAAATTATTATTTAATTTTTTATTTACTATATTTTTATATGAATTTACAACAGTTGCTATATAGTATAAACTTCTCATTCTCCCTTCAATTTTTAATGAATTTACTCCTATATCTATTAAATCACTAACATAATCTATCATACATAAATCCTTAGAGCATATTTGATAGTCACTTATATTTTCACTTGGTACATTAAAGTTAAACCTACACACCTGTGCGCATCCTCCCCTGTTCGCGTCTCTTTTAGTTACATAATTAGATAAAACACATCTACCACTATAACTGATACACATTGCCCCGTGAACAAAAACTTCTAACTCAATATCTACATTTTCTTTTATATCTATTATATCTTCTCTACTTGCTTCACGCCCTAGCACTACACGACTTGCCCCTAAATTCTTAAAAAACTCTGCTGAACCCCTATTAATTGTTGACTCTTGTGTACTTATATGTATCTCTGGCTTTAATTTAAGTTCATTTATACGTTTTATAACTGCTAAATCACTTACTATATAAGCATCTACTCCAATATCACTTAAAGTAATTAAATAATCGTCTAAATTCTTTATATCTTCATTATGAAATATTATATTAGTAGTTATATAAACCTTTTTACCTAAATTATGGGCAAAAGAAACTGCTTCTTTTATTTCATTTATAGTAAAATTACCTGCATTTGCCCTTAAACTATAGTCTTCTCCCCCAATATAAACAGCATCTGCCCCGTACATAAGCGCCCATTTGAGTTTCTCTAAATTCCCAGCAGGACTTAATACTTCAACCATATTTACACCTCACTTTATATCACTTATTTTATATCCTATTTTATTTTTTAAAAAATAATCGTCTATTTCTAACCCTAAATTATCTTTTTTATAATTATTTAATATCTTATCTTCTTCAAATTCATTCATATTACTAAAGTTAATTACTAAATTTATATTATCTAATAATTTAACCACTTCATTAGCGCTAAAAATATTTTTATCAAATATTAAAGTACTATCTCCTTCTTCTTTTATTATTAATTCTTTCCCACTTACATCTTCTTTTATAATACTCTTTTTATTCATAAATGCACACTTATATTCATTATAACTACTTACTAACTTTCTATTACTATATAGTAAAGTATTCCTACTTATAAACATATAAAATAAATTACTATTAGTCTTATCCTTTATCTCACATATTTCCTCTATTGTTAACTCATTAGATATCATAATATTTTTAATACCTAAGTCTTTATATGCCCTTATACTTTCATAATTACTTAATATATGATTTTGATATAAAACTATATTTTCTTTATTTATATAATTAATAAGTCCTAAATCTTCTATGAAATAATATTTTATATTTTTAAGTTCTTTTATTACTTCTATTACTTTATTTAATTCTTTTTTATGTAATAATTTATTAATTATAACTGAAGTTTCTCTTTCACTAGATATTTTATTAATTTCTTTTACACTATAATAGACATCAAACCCAATACTAAATTCTTCTATTGGTAATATTATATTTTCTTTATACTTATTTAAATCTTTTTCTCTAGGTATCATAAAATATTTATTCATTTACTTATTCTCCTTTAAAACAATTAACCCATCTCCTAAATTAACTTTACTAACTATAAACTCACTTTGATTATCTAAATAATCTAAAAATCTTTCTATCTTTCTTACTAAACTTCTTAAATTCCTAGATTTAATACTTTCACTATTATGTACATACCCGTGAAAATCTACATTATCTATTATTATAATAGCATTATTATTTAAATTACATTTAAATTTATCTACAAACTCTTTATTTTTCCCCTTAGCAGCATCTATTAGTATTAAATCAAATTTACTAGTTATATTAGTATCAAAAGCATCACTAAATATTAGTTTAATATCGCTTTCCATACCTGCTTTTTTAACATTTTCTAGTGCTTTTTCATATCGTGTTTTATCTCTTTCTATAGTAGTAACTTTTGCCCCAGCATCACACATCCTAATGGCGCTATAGCCTATTGCTGTACCTATTTCAAGTACACTTTTTATATTATTATTCTTTATATAATCTAATATATATAAAAGAGAAGGTTCCACCATTATAGGAACATTCCTCTCTTTAGCATAAACTTCCATATCTTCTATAAGTTTATTAATATTCAAGCCAAAGTCCCTCCCTTTTTAATTTAGCAACTGTGCTTTCGTGTTCACTATTAGTTTTACTAAAATATGTTTTCATATTCTTATCTGATGCAAAGAAATAATAATCGTGATTAGCAGGGTGTAATGTTGCTTCTATCGATACTATTCCAGCATTTCCAATAGGCCCTACTGGTAAACCTTTAAATGAACTACATCTTGTATTATATTTGGTTGAACAATCAGTTATCTCACTCATTTTTAAATCTCTTTCACCCATATTTATATTGAAAGCATAAAATGTAGAAACACAACTTTCTAAAGCCCATCCATCTCTAAGTCTATTAGTAAATACACCCGCTATATTAGCCCTATCTTCTATATTATTACTTTCTAACTCTACTATACTAGCAAGTGTTAACAATTTATGAACTGAATACTCACTACTTTCTATATCACTTCTATATTTTTCTAATTGTTTATTAGTTTCGTCTAACATCTTACCTAATATATCTTCTAATGTTGCATCTTTATAAAATTCATAAGTATTAGGAAATAAATACCCTTCTAGTGAATAATATATATCTTCATTTTTAATTTCTTCACTTAAAAACCAATATTTACTTATTAAACTATCTAAATAATCATTATCACTTAATTTATTTAATATTTCTTCTTTAGTTATATTTGTATTACTTGTAATTAAACTTATTAAATCTCTTACATTTTCTCCTTCTTTAAATGTCATAGTAAATGTTTCTTTATTAGAAATACTATTCCCACTTAATATACTATGTATTGTCATAATATTCATACTAGCACTTATTTTATATGTACCTGCTTGTACTTCTAATCCCCCGACCATTTTACTATATATTTTCATAAATAAAGCACTTTTAATTATTCCATCACTTTCTAATCTTTCAAATACTTGATTTACTACTTCTCCATTATTTACTACAAATTCTACTTCTACTCCATTTTTATCTTTAGGACTTATCTCATAATAAGTTATACCTATTACTGAAGTAATCATAATTAATATGATTAATATTAAAACCAAAATAACCCTTTTTACACTATTCTTTCTCATAAACTACTCCTCATTTTGTATACTATTAACAACATCTACAATAAATTCCCATTCTTTATCGTCTTTAATAGAACTTAACTTAATACCATTTTCAGTTTCTTCATATATTCCTGCATAAGTAAGCGTGTCTCCATTTGAATTTACTTCGTCATTAGTATAAACTATATAATTTTTACTATTAACATCTTCTATTGTAAATAGTATTCTATACTCTTTTTCTTCTCCATTTTCTATCAATATAAGTTTGTTATCTTCCATTTTTACACATCCTATCTAAATACCCTTGAAGTATTACACTACTTGCAAGTTTATCTACTACTCTTTTACGATTTTCTCTACTTGTATTATTAGATATTAGCATATTATTTACAATAACACTAGTTAATCTCTCGTCTTCTAATACTACTTCTATATTATATCTGCTTTCTAACTCTTTTTTAAAAAGAATAGTCTCTTCACTTCTTTTACTAATACTTCCATCTAAATTAAGAGGGTTACCTAACACTATAATTTGAATTTCATATTCCTTAAAGTATTTATCTAATTTACTAAATAATTCACATTTATCTTTATATCTAATAGTTTCAATAGGACTCGCTATTATAAATGCTTCGTCACTTAAACTAATTCCTAATG
This sequence comes from uncultured Bacilli bacterium, assembly GCA_947630095.1. Lineage (GTDB taxonomy): Bacteria > Bacillota_I > Bacilli_A > RF39 > UBA660 > MGBC139354. The sequence continues at coordinate 1,158 of CANRGI010000031.1, read as the reverse complement.
TTTTTTCTCCATAGTCCATACCTAAAATTCTCATTATACTTCCCCACCCATAAAAGTATTTTATCATTTTTAAATCATTTTTACAACAAACTATTGAAATAAAAGGTAATTATGTGTTATAATCTTACACGTAAAGCAAAAAGGTCCCTTAGCTCAGTTGGTAGAGCAACCGACTCTTAATCGGTGGGTCTAGGGTTCAAATCCCTAAGGGACCACCAATTTATTAAATCACCTCGCCTGAATTAAATGTCAGGCTCTTTTTTATTTGACTTTTATTTTATTATATTGTATTATCATTGACGGGTGAAAAAAATGAAAAGAACAAAATATAATCTAACAATACCTCTTACACTAGAATACTTTAATGTTTTAGGTATTGACGAAGAAACTTATGATTTAAGATTTATTAATTTAAAAACAAATAATTTAAAAACTATTCTACCAAACGATGCAAGAGATTTAATTCCTTTATCTAGTTATACTTTAAATAAAGAATATTTAAAACACTTAAATAAATTACTTAAAATTAAAGATAGAAATATAAAAGAAGAATATTTAAACTCAGTAAGAGGAATATTAAATACATCTCTAAATATTAACTTAATAGAACCTATAAGAGATAACCCCCATTTATTGTTTGAAAGAATAAATACTATTTTAATTAGTGTTATGTCTGAACTTAATAAGTTATCTGTAAAAGAAATAATTACTTTATTTAATTATATTAAAAACTACGACTATAACACTTTAAAAGAATACTCAAATAAATTACCTATAACATACTCTCTTATATATTTATCTCTTAATCAAAACTATGATATAAAAGAATATAATATGTTTATTAATTCAGTATCTCCTAAATTAAACTATAATAATTTATCTAAACTAGTAAAAGAAAACCAACATCAAGATACAACCTATGAATTTGATACTGATAGAATTAATAGATTATCATACATAAAATCCCTTAATAATGCAAAATAAAAATATTAATTAATATATAACTTTCAATTTATCTTTGATAGAAATATATAATTAATATTTTTTCTTTTTAATTGTCTGCTAAAGCACACTCTTCACCTATATCTACAGGTATATAAGGGTCGTCTACTTTACCACTTCCTGTTACTTCTACGCAAGATTTCAGAGAAACTACTG
>CANRGI010000030.1 GCA_947630095.1 uncultured Bacilli bacterium | reverse complement strand
TATTACTGTCTATCATTTTTTTCATTATGAATCTATTTATTAGTATCATAGATACTATAGTTACTATTATAGTTATAATTAACATTGTTGCAAAACCTTTTACACTACTTTCTCCAAATATAAATAATATAACTGCCGCTATAAATGTTGTGACATTTGCGTCTATTAAAGATATTAAACTTCTTTTATTTCCTTCTTTATAAGCAACTTCTAATTTTTTACCATTAGATACTTCTTCTTTTATCTTTTCAAGAGTGATAATACTTGAGTCAATAGCCATTCCAATACCTAGAATTAAAGCGGCAATTCCTGTAAGAGTTAAAACTCCATCTATTAAATTAAATAATATAAATACTACTAGTGTATATAAAACTAGGCATACACTACTTAATAAACCGCTTAATCTATAAAATACTACCATAATAAGGACTATTACACATAAAGTAATAATACCTGCAATTGCAACATTTTTAAGGGCATCACTACCAAATGAAGCATCTACTGTTTTAGTACTTATCTCTGTTAATTTAGTAGGTAAACTACCTGAATTTATTAAATCAACTAAAGTATTTGCTTCTTCTTCAGTAAAGTTTCCTTGTATTATTACATTACCAGAAAAGCCATCACTAACTGTCGCAGCACTTATACATTTAGTACTTCCTCCATTACCGCATTCTTCTCTATTAAATACATCTCCTTCTTCATAATCAAGCCAAATTGCTATTGTATTATCAGCACTTTCACTAATAGCGCGTGTTACATTATAAAAGGTTGTATTATCTTTTATACTTAATGCGACTACTGGTCTACCTGTTTTAGGGTCATAATCAAGTTTAGCACCTGGTGTTTCTAAAACGCTAGCATTCATAAGTTCATTATTAGATGTGTCTCTAAATGTCAAAACTGCTGGAGTACTAAGTCTTGCTCTTGCTTCACTTTCATTAGTAACTCCAGGTAACTTTACCCTTATTTTATTACCTTCTATTATAATTTCAGGTTCACTTACACCTAATGTATCTATTCTATTACCAATAGATTTATAAGTATCAGTAACTTCTTTATCACTTACTTTTTTACCATTTAAAGGTTCAACTAAGTATAATACTTCAAAACCTCCCTTTAAATCTAAACCAAAATTTATTCTTTTAATTATAGGATAAATTAATATACCACTAAATACTAATATAAAAGCACTTATAAGTAATACTTTTATAAATTTACTATTATCTTTTTTCATAACAACACTCCCTCGTCTCCTATAGAATCACTTTTTTTAGTATTTTCAATTATACGTCTATCTTGCGATTTCAATATGTCCAAGCAATAATCTTTTATTTCAGATGCTTTTAAATCCATAATAGAATTAACCATATCTGCTAAAGTTAAATTTTCACTTTTAACCCAAGTGTATTCACTCAAATAATTCCATATATCCTCTTCTTTTACAAAAGTTAAACCATTACGAGTAAATTCCATAACTTTAGAATATAATGCTGGCTCTATTCTATTATATAATTCCTCTACTGTTTTAAATTCCATATTACTTCCCACATTTATCACCTAAAAATAAGTATACTACATTTTTTTTACACTAACAAGTTAATATTTAATATCTTTTATAAGTTACTATATTTTCTTTATTTTTAATATTAATTTGTATAGTACCATCATAAGCAGTATTGTATACTTTCCCATATAATTTAAGGCTATCTACTACTTCTTTATGAGGGTGCCCAAACTTATTATTAAGTCCTGAACTAATTATACTAACACTAGGTTTAATTTCACTTAAAAATTCAGTACTAGAACTAGTTTTAGACCCGTGGTGCCCTACTTTTAATATGTCTATATTTTCTAAACTATAGGTATCTAATAAATAACTTTCTGTTTTAGTACTAGCATCTCCCATAAATAAAAACTTTTTATTATCTATTTTTAGATAGATAACACTACTATTATCATTTTCATTATCAAATTCTTTATCATTTAAAAAGTATAAAGTACTCTCATTTATATTTATTTTATTTATATTATTAAAGTAAGGTATATTTTTTTCTTTTGCAGTTTTAATTACTTCTTTTTCTAAATCATTAAAATCTCCATTATTAAATACAATATTATTTACTTTAAAGTTTTTTATTAAACCATTTGCCTCCCCTATATGGTCATAGTCTCCGTGAGTTAATACTAAATAATTTATTTTTTTAATACCTAAATTTCTAAATAAAGGTATAAGTTTTTCTTCATATATTTTATAGGTACTACCTACTATGCCTCCTGTATCAATTAATATAACACTATTTAAATGTTTAGTTACTATAAGTATGCTATCTCCCTGTGATACATCTAAATAATATACCCTAGTGTAAGTGATTAAGTAAGGTTTTATATAAGAATAAAATAAGATAATTATTAAGAATATTATTCCTTTTTTATTTACTTTAAAACTTATTATAAGAAATAGATAATATAAATACACTATAAATAAATTTATATGAGGGAAATATATTACTAGATTTATATTAGATAATTTAAGTGAGATACTTTCCATTAATATGATAAGTAAATTAAATATATTATTTAAAAATGGAAATATAAAAACTAATATACTAAAAGGGAAAACTATAAAAGAGACATAAGGAACAAATAAAAGATTATATATTATTCCAAGCGGGTTTATATAGTTAAAGTAATAAAGAGACACTCCTATATTAGAAATAAATGCTAAAGCACTCACTTGAAGGAGAGATTTAATATAAGATTTACTATTAATTCTATCAGTATTTAAAATAAGAAAAAATGTAGATATAAAAGATAAAATAAAACTTATATTATAAATTATAAAGGGGTTTAAAAGTACTAATATAATAAATACTAAATAAAGTATATTTATAGTTTTAATATAAAAATAAAATGTTTTATTAATTCCAAGTAAGAAAAATAATAAAGTTGCTCTTAAAATAGATGGACTAAAGCCACTTATAAAAGAAAATAATAATAAAAATAAGAATATAATAATATAAGTATATATTTCTCCTACTTTTAATTTATCTAATATCTTTTTAAGTATTAAACTAAATATAGAAATATGTAAACCAGATAAAGCAAATAAATGACTTATTCCATTAGTTCTATAAGAAGATAATACACTACTATCTATATAATCAGTTTTGCCTAGTATAAAAGCATATATATACTCATTATGTTTTTGCTTTTTAACTCTTTTGTAAACATAATTTTTAATCTTATAAAATATATTATTACTCCTTTTAATGACTTTAACATTATCTATATTAAGTAAATAATATATTTTTTTATTATATAAATATTTTTTATAATTAAAAGCATAAGGTATAGTATTATTTTGAGGTTTCGTTAACTCTCCTTTTATTTCTAAAAGACTACCTATTTCTAAACTATCAAAGAATTTCTTTTCATATTTATTATTTATATAATAGTTACCTATAATATTTTCTTTACATTTAAGTTCTAATGTCGCTTTTTCATTAGTAACAAAACTATCATTAAGAGTACATTTAAAGGTATCATTATTTATATTATAAACACTTTTATATTTAGGTATATTAGTTATTAGTAAGGCATATATAAAAACTAATATAAAAATAACTCTATAAATATTATCAATAAGTAATAGTTTTCTAAATTTTAACATATCCCCCTCCACTAAAGAGTAACTATTTATTAAATAGTTACTCAACTGTTATGTATTCTTTTATTTTATCAAATACTGCATCTCCTATACCACTTACATTTTTAATGTCTTCAATAGTTTTAAATAACCCATTAGCGCTTCTATATTCTATTATCTTTTTTGCTTTACTTTCACCTATTCCAGTAAGACTTGTTAGTTCTTCTAATGAAGCAGTGTTAATGTTTACTAATCCTTTTGTTTCTTCGGTATCAGTAGTATCTTCGGTATTAGTAGTATCACTATTTACACTATCGCTTTCTAAATCGCATTTAGTACTAAATGACTCACAGTTATATACTATATGCTCTTGTTCTTCTCCTTCTACTACGACTACATTTTCGTCTTTTAGTATTTTACTTAAATTAATACATCTAGTAGAAGCACCTTCTTTTAAGCCACCTGCTTTGGTAATCGCATCTATTACCCTAGAGCCACTTAAAAGTTCATAAACTCCTTCATTAACTACATAACCTTTAACATCTACTTTTATAGTACTAACTTTTTCTTCTTTTGGTTCTGTTTCTTCTATTTCTTTAGTTTCAGTCACTTCTTTTACTTCAGTAGTCTCTTTATTATCGCTTTTCTTTAATGATACATTAGTTACTATATTTTTACTATCTAACTCATTAAAACTATTATTAACTACATAAAATATAACAAACATTATTAAACTAAAAATTAATACTAAAGATAATACCCATATAGTCTTCCTATTTTGACAAAAGTATTCTCGCATTTGATGTATGTATTTCATAACCTCACCTCCTTTCAACCCCACTTTATCACTAATTTACCCCTTATGTCAAAACACCTAAAAATTTAATTTTCAAAGGTCAAATGGACTAATATAAAATACAACAAAATTTAATTTTGATAAAAAACATACCTCAAAATTTAATTTTAATACTCGAATATTTAATTTTATAAATTTAAAAAAGTATAAAAAAACTATAAAATTTTATATTAACTTTACAGTTTTTCTACTTTAGTTACAATTAATTGATAATCACTTAATCTTTTTTCTACTTTACCTAAAACTTTAATAATGTCTCCTTTTTTAAGTCCGAAAGAACTAGCATATACTTTAGGAAATAATATAGCAGTCATTTTACTATATTCGTCACTTATAGTTAGAAAAGCCATTCTTTCTTTTTTCTTTGTAGTAGTTTCTTTTATAACATCTATTATACATACTACATTTACTATTTTATCATAATATTTACTTATATCTTTAAGTAAGCAAGTATTATCTCTTTTATATCTAGTTACTGGGTGATTTTTAATATAAAAGCCATATACATCATACTCTTGTTTAACTAATTCATTTTCTAAAAATTCTTGATAATAAATTATCTCTGGTTTTTCTACTAAACTTGAGTCTATCATTTGACATAACATAGCATAATCTAACATTATTTGTATATTAGATATTAAAGTATTTCTATTTAATTTAAAACTATCTAAAGCACCTCCTAGAATTAAACTTTCTATAGCCTTTCTATTAATGTTATACTTATAAATTCTCTTTATAAAGTCATAATAATCTATAAATACACCATTTTTTCTTTCATTAATAATATTATTTATATTATCACTACCTAAATTTTTAATAATTGAAAGAGGTAATACTATTTCATTATCTATTACTTTATAATATTTATCACTTTTATTTATATCTACATAATTAATTTTAATGTTAAATAGTCTTGCTTCGTCTATATATTCTTTAGTTTTTATTTCACTACCTATTTGTATATCTAACATAGCACTTATGTAATAAAGTGGGAAATGCGCTTTTAAGAAGGCCATTTGATAAGCAAGAAGAGAATAAGCAACTGAGTGAGATTTATTAAAGCCATAATTGGCAAACTTTAAAACTAAATCATATATCTCACTTGCATCTTTCATACTATAACCATTTTTAATACTTCCATTAATAAAATCTTCTCTATATTTAATTATTACATCTTCTTTTTTCTTACTCATTGCCCTTCTTATAATATCGGCACTGCTATAGGAAAAACCACCTATTTTTTTAAGTATTTCAAGTATTTGTTCTTGATAAACAATTATACCATTAGTTTCTTTTAAAATACTTTCTAAAGAACTAACTATGTAATGTGCTTTCTTTTTTCCTTCTCTAACACTTATAAATTCAGGAATAGCCTCTCTTGGGCCTGGCCTATAAAGGGCAATGGCGACTACTAAATCTAAAAAACTTCTAACTTTTAAACTCTTAAGAAAGCCCATCATACCTTCACTTTCAAATTGGAATATTCCTGTAGTATTAACATCATAAAATATTTTTAAAGTTTTATAATCATTTAAAGGTATTTTATTTACATCTATATATATATTCTTTTCTTCTTTAACTTTATTAACTATATTATCTATGACAGTTAAATTTCTAATAGCCAAAAAGTCCATTTTAAGTAAGCCCAAATTTTCTAAATGTTCCATTGTGTATCCAGTAAGAAGGGTATCAGCACTTTTATATAGAGGAACCCTATCCATAAGGGGGTATCTACTTATAACTACTCCAGCCGCGTGTATGCTAGTGTGTCTTTTAAGACCTTCTAAATGAGATGCAATTCTTAATAAGTTTTCATATTCATAATCACTTTTATAAACTGACAAAAACATACTATTATTTTTTAGTTCTTTAATAGTTTCTTTATCTTTAATAGTTTTAACAATTCTATCTATTTTAGTAGTAGACATCTTTAATATTCTACCAGTATCTCTTAATACTTGTTTAGTTAAAAGAGTTCCAAAAGTAATAATATTAGCAACATTATATATTCCATATTTATTTTTAACATATTTTATTACTTCGTCCCTTTTAATAAAGTCTATATCAGTATCTATATCTGGCATAGTAATTCTTTCTGGGTTTAAAAATCTTTCAAAGATTAAATTGTATTTTAAAGGGTCAATTTCTGTAATACCAAGAGTAAAACTGACTAAACTACCTGCTGCACTTCCACGGCCTGGGCCTACCCTGATGTTATTCTTTTTAGCATATAAAATAAAATCATAAACTATTAGAAAATAATCAGTAAAGCCCATCTCTATTATTACTTTTAATTCATAATCAAGTCTACTTTTATATTCTAAAGGGACATTTCCTTGAAGTCTTTTATTAAGGCCTTTATTACATAAATTAGTAAGTATTTCTACCTTATTAGGGGCAAATTCTGGTAGTTCAAACTTAAACTCTGGCATTTCTATATTTATTAATGAAGCAAAATTACGAGTAGTAATCGCATCTATCATATCTATATCTTTATTTAAATGATTATTAAAATTATACTCATTAATATTATCTATTGTTTTACCATCTTTAATCATATATAAATAATTTAAATATTCTCTATCTTCATAATTTATATATAAATTTTTTTCTATGTAAACTATTTTATCACTTACTATTAAGGCATTTTTCTTTTCTTCATTATTTTGATAAGACAAATAAACTTCTTCATAAAATTCTTTATAATTAGTATAATTTTCATAGTCTTTAGTAACACATATTAAATCATTTTTATGATTATTTAAAACTTCATAAGTAATTTCACTAGTATTTCTAATACTAACTATATTAAGTAAATTAACATATCCATTATAATTTTTTGCATAGAGTATCATAGATAGATTTTCAAAATTAACTTCTATTCCTATAATGGGTTTAATATTATTTATCTTTGCATAGTTAATTAATTCCATAGAACCGAACATATTGGAGTCAGTAATACCTACTGCTTTTACATTGTTTTTTGCACAAAAGGATATTAAGTCTTCTATTTTAATAAGACTACTTAATAATTCATAATGAGTTTTAACATTTAAAGGTATATAATTCATAATGCACTCCTAACTACTATCTCTATTATATAATAACTTTTTTTTAATTACTAGCGAACATTTAAAAAAAGAAAAAAGAACCGAAGTTCTTATGATTTAATCTTAGGCTCCTGTACCTTTATTAAGAGTACCGTCCTCACAATTAATTTCAAAATTTGAAATTTTTTCTCCATTTTTTATTTCACCAGGTTCCACACTATCTATTGCGATTTCCTTATCTTTTGTATCTCCACTATCATAATAGAACCCATTGTTTTTATCTACTACTATTAATTTTGTGACTTTTGCATCAGTGTTAAATTCAACATAATATTCCAAATTATCATAACTTAAGTTAGTAGATAAAGGTTTCCCATCTTCCCCAGAACAATAAGGCCCAGCAGTTCCAGTTACTATGTCGTTCATATATGAATTTTGGGCAGTCCTATATACACTTTGTATTTGTTGCTTAAATCCATCTGCTCTCGCTTTTGTAAACATACCTAAAATATTTGGTGTAACTAAAAATAATAAAATTGCTAATATTGCTATAACTGCCAACAATTCAATTAAAGTAAAACCTTTCTTGTTTAAAACTTTCATTTTATTACCTCTTTCCTTTGTATCCTACATTGATTAAATTATAACAAAAATTAAATATACAAGTCAATTAGTATCACTAATAATTTTAGAAAATATGTAAAATAAAATCATTAAAAAAGAACCGAAGTTCTTATATTTTATTCACTACTGCCAGTTTTATCAAGTGAACCACCATCTTCACATTTTATTTTGAATTTTTTTATGTCTTGGCCTTTAAGGTCGCCAGGTGTTACACTATCAATGGCAATTTCTTTACTACTACCGCCATTTTCTGAACTATCATAATAAAAACCATTGTTCTTATCTACAACTATTAACTTTGTAACTTTTGCATTAGTATCGAATGCAACGTAATAATCTAAATTATCATAACTTAAATTAGTAGATAACTTTGTTCCACCTTCACCTGAACAATAAGGTCCAGCAGTACCGCTTACTATATCATTCATATATGAGTTTTGTGCAGTTCTATACACACTTTGTATTTGTTGTTTAAAACCATCTGCCCTTGCTTTAGTAAACATACCTAAAATATTTGGTGTAACTAAGAATAGTAATATTGCTAGTATTGCAATAACAGCCAACAATTCAATTAAAGTAAAACCTTTCTTGTTTAAAATTTTCATTTTATTACCTCTTTCCTTTGTATCCTATATTAATTAAATTATAGCAAAAATTAAATATACAAGTCAATTAGTATCACTAATAATTTTAGAAAATATGTAAAATAAAATCAGCAAAAAAGAACCGAAGTTCTTATATTTTATTCTTTAGTTTTTTTAAGAGTTCCATCTGAACAATTAATTTCAAAATCAGCAATTTTTTGTCCATTAGATAATTCACCGGGCTTAACACTATCTATTGCTATTTCTTTTCCATTACGTTCTTCTTTGGTTTCTTCACTATCATAATAAAAACCATTGTTCTTATCTACTACAATTAACTTTGTAACTTTTGCATTATTGTCAAATGATACATAATATTCCAAATTATCATAACTTAAGTTGGTTGATAAAGGCGTTCCATTATCTCCAGAACAATAAGGACCAGCAGTTCCACTTACTATATCGTTCATATATGAGTTTTGGGCAGTCCTATATACACTTTGTATTTGTTGCTTAAAACCATCTGCTCTTGCCTTAGTAAACATACCTAAAATATTTGGTGTAACTAAGAATAATAAAATTGCTAATATTGCTATGACTGCTAACAATTCAATTAAAGTAAAACCTTTCTTATTTAAAATCTTCATTTTTATTACTCTCCTTTTAATAACTTATCTTTATCTTATACATTAAATTATAGCAAAAATTTAATGTATAAGTCAATTAATAACATTAATAATACTAATATTTTTATGCTAATTTTTTAAATACGCTAAGTAAAATTATAAAAAAGAACCGAAGTTCTTTAATTTATTAAGCACCACCATTTTTATTAAGAGTTCCATCATTACAATTAATTTTAAAATTTGCTATTTTTTCGCCATCTCCAAGTTTGCCAGGTTCTACACTATCTATTGCAAGTTCGCTATCACTTTTATCTCCGCTATCATAGAAGAAACCATTGTTCTTATCTACTACTATTAACTTAATTACTTTAGCATCATTATTAAATTTAACATAATAATCAAGGTTATCATAACTTAGGTTAGTTGATAATTTTGTTCCGCCATCTTCTGAGCAATAAGGACCAGCAGTTCCACTTACTATGTCGTTCATATACGAATTTTGGGCTGTTCTATACACACTTTGTATTTGTTGTTTAAATCCATCTGCTCTTGCTTTAGTAAACATACCTAAAATATTTGGTGTTACTAAAAATAATAAAATTGCTAATATTGCTATGACTGCCAACAATTCAATTAAAGTAAAACCTTTCTTATTTAAAATTTTCATTTTATTACCTCTTTCCTTTGTATCCTATATTAATTAAATTATAGCAAAAATCAAATGTACAAGTCAATTAGTATCACTAATAATTTTAGAAAATATGTAAAACTAAATTGTAAAAAAAGAACCGAGGTTCTTATTATTCTCCACCACCATTTTTATTAAGTTTGCCATCTGAACAATTTATTGTAAATTCAGATATTTTTTCTCCATTACCAATTGTCCCCGGCTTAACACTATCTATCGCTATTTCTTTGTCACTACCACCATTATT
>CANRGI010000029.1 GCA_947630095.1 uncultured Bacilli bacterium | reverse complement strand
TTTGCAACTTTACATCATTTTATCTATGGTATTTTTAAATTAGTAACTGGTTTATATTATATGTCTTGGTGGTTTATAACTTTTGCAATTTATTATTTAATATTATGTTTAATGAAGTTATCTATAGTAAAAGAAATAAAAAAAGAAGTTGGTAAAGATTTAAAAGAAGAATATAAAAAGTTAAGATTAACAGGTATTATTTTATTATTTTTAAATTTAATATTATTTGGGATGGTAGTATTAATTATTAAACAAAATGAAGAAATAAAATATGTAGGTTTTGTCATTTATATAGTGGCTATGTATGACTTTTATTTAATAATAAACGCGATTAAAAATGTTATTAAATATAGGAAAGACCATAGTCCTCTTTTAGCATCAATTAAATGTATTAATTTAACAGTGGCAATGATTTCTATGATTTCACTTGAAGTGGCAATGGTATCAGAGTTTGGAACAAATGATAATGAATTTAAAATTATAATGTCTAGTATAATGGGTTTTGTTGTGAGTTTAATAAATAGCACTATGTCTATGTATATGATAAAAAAGGCTAATAAAAAGATAAAAAATATGTAAAGTTTATTCTTTTTTTTGTTATAATGGTATTGGAAGTGATAAAGGTGTATAAAGAATTAAATGATAAGGCAAAAGAATATTTATTAGAAGAATTAAAAAGTAATTTTAATAAGAAATTTAATTCTAAAGATTTATTTAAAAGATGTGAAAAAGAATTAGATATACTTTACAAAAAGAATATATTATTTGTAATAGAGTATTTATATAAATTTAAAAAAGAAAATAAAGATGTTTTATATCATTTTAATGGAAGTATAAATAATTTATTAGTTTTATATGTTTTAGATATAATAGTAGTAAATCCAGTAGAATATAATTTACCTTATATATTATATAAAGATAAAAATATAAATGTAGAATTAGTAAATAGAAGCGCTAGTGAGTTAATAGAATATTTAAATAAACAAACATTAGAATTTAAAATAGTAAAAGGTTTTTTTGTATTAGAAGAAATAAAAGAAGTTAATGATATTATAAATAACCACTATTTATTACTACCTTGTAATTATTTAGATAGTAGTATGTTACTTAGATTTAATAATTTAAATATGTTAGAAACTATAAATGATTATAGAGATTATAAAGATACATATGTAATAGTAAGAATAGATAATATGAATAATAAAAATAATGAATTTGAAAATAAATTAATAAAAATATTAAAACCTAAAACTATAAATGATTATATAAAAATTAAAAGTATTTCTCACGGGGCAGAAATGTGGAATAATAATCAAGATAAGTTAGTTAAAGAAAAAAAGATAAATATCAATACTTTAATAGCGTCAAGAGAAGATATATTTGAATATTTAATAAATAATAATATTAAAGAAGATATGGCACTTAAAATTACTAATTTTATTTCTGTAGGTATGCAAGTGGAAGATATTAAAGTATGGGATAAATATGCTAGAATAATGAGGGAAGAAAATTGTGAGGAGATGTTTATAAAAATATTATCTAAAATATTATATGCTTCATATCGTGGTCAAGCAGTAAGTGAATATTTAATAAATAGGAGTGATTATGTATAATTTAGATAGATTTATAATAAAACAAAAAGAAGAGTTTTCTTTAGCAATTAATGAAATTAAAAATGGTAAAAAAGAAAGTCATTATATATGGTATATTTTTCCTCAGTTAAAAGAGTTAGGTAAAAGTAGTACATCTAAATATTATGGTATATCTGATTTAGAAGAAGCAAAGAGTTATTTAGAAAATGAATTTTTAAGAAATAATTTAATTAATATAACTAAAGAACTACTTAAAATAGATAAAGATATTTTAGATATATTTCCTTATCCTGATAATTTAAAAGTTAAATCTTCTATGACTTTATTTTATATGGTAGACCCTAGTATAAAGGTGTTTAAGGAAGTTATAGATAAATTTTATAATGGAGAATTTGATAATAATACTATTTCTTTATTAAAGAAGTAGTTTTTTATTGACAACTGTGTATATACTGTATATAATAGATATATACAAAGGAGAAAAGTATGGATATAATAATAAGTAATTCAAGTGGAGTGCCTATATATGAACAGATAGAAGAACAAATAAAATCAAAAATAGTTAGTAATGAATTAAAAGAAAATGAACTATTACCATCTATAAGAACACTTGCTAGAGATTTAAGATGTAGTGTAATAACGACAAAAAATGCTTATGAAAATTTAGTAAGAGATGGGTATGTTAAGACAATTCCGTCTAAAGGGTTTTATGTTGCTAAAGTGAATAAATCAGTTCTTTTAGAAGAACAAATGAGTAAGATAGAAGAATTACTTGATAAAATAGTAATAATGGCTAAAAATAATGATATAAAAAGAGAAATAATAAATCAAATGTTAGATATTTTATGGGAGGATAAATAATGGAAAATGTTATAGAGATAAAAAATTTATGTAAAAAATATGATAATTTTGAACTTAAAAATGTATCTTTTAATTTACCTAAAGGGACTATTATGGGGTTTATAGGAGAGAATGGGGCTGGTAAAACTACTACTATAAAATTAATACTAAATATAATTAAAGAAAATAGTGGAGATATAAAGATTTTTGGTTTAGATAAAAAGTATGATAAAAAGATAAAAGAAGATATTGGAGTAGTATTAGACGATATGTTTTTCCCTGAAATTTTAACTCCAAATGATATAAATAAGTCTATGAAACATATGTATAAAAATTGGGATACAGTTATGTTTAATAATTATTTAGAAGAATTTAATTTGCCAACTAATAAACAGATAAAAACTTTTTCTAAAGGTATGAGAAAGAAATTAGAAATAGTAACTGCTTTATCACACCATCCTAAAATTTTGATATTAGACGAACCTACTTCTGGGTTAGATCCCATAGCGAGAGTTGAAGTTATAGATATATTTCAACACTTTATAGAAAATGAAGAATGCTCTATATTGCTTTCTAGTCATATTACTACTGATTTAGAACATATAGCAGATTATATTACTTTTATAAATAATGGAGAGGTTATACTATCTAAAACTAAAGACGAATTATTAGATAATTATGGAATAGTAAAATGTAGTAAAGAAGAATTTAAAAAAATAGATAAAAAAGATTATATAAAATATAAAAAAAATAAATATGAATATGATGTACTTGTTTCTAATAAAAAGGAATTTAGGAAGAAATATAATATATCAGTAATAGATAAAATAACTTTAGATGACCTTATGGTTATTATGATAAAGGGGGAGAGATAATGATAGGTTTTATAAAAAAAGATTTAGCAATGATTAAAAGTAATTTTAAATTTTTAGCATTATTAATTATAGTTTATTCATTTATGGGAGTATTAGGTAAAATGGATATATCGTTTATATTACCTTTTATAAGTGTACTTGTAATGATTTCAACATTTAGTTATGATGCTTACAATAAATGGGATGCTTACTCTGCTACTTTACCTGATGGGAGAAAAAATAGTGTTAAAGCAAAGTATTTATCTACTATACTATTAGTATTAGTAATGACTATTTTAACTACTATATTATCATTTATAATTTCTTATTTTAATAAAAGTATTAATACTGAACAAATATTAATAACTATGTGTGGTACAATCGCGGGAACTTTACTCGTTTTAATATTTATGTATCCAGTTATTTATAAATTTGGTATAGAAAAAGCAAGAATAGGTATGTTTGTAGGTACATTTGGTTTAATTATTATAGGTGGGTTAATAATAACATATTTTGATATATCATTTAGTAGTAAAGTATTAGAATTTTTAGAAAATTATTTAATTATAATATTAGTTATAACAGTAATATCATTACTATATATTTCATATAAGATATCTGAAAGAATAGTTTTAAAGAAAGAATTTTAAGATATGAATAAATATAAAAATAGATTATTAATCAATATTTTAGTATTTGTAAGTGTAACTATAGTAAGCATTTTTATAGTACCTTACATTGCATTTATTCCTTTGTTAATAGGTGTTTTTAGAATATATTGGTTAGTTAAAAATAACAAATTAAATTAAGATTATCTAAGGATAGTCTTTTTATGTTACAAAACTGTAAGGTAATAAATAATTATAAGTGGTATAATAATATTAAAAGAGGTAATTATGGCAAAAATAATGATTATAGAAGACGATAATACTATTAGAAATGAATTAGAAGAATTACTTACTAATAATGAGTATGAAACTATAGTATTAAAAGATTTTAAAAATTCTATTAAAGAGATATTAACAAAGGCACCTGATTTAATTTTATTAGATATAAATATACCTTATATAAATGGGGAATTATTATTACAAAATTTAAGGAAAGAAAGTAATATACCTGTTATTATGGTAACAAGTAGAGATAGTTTAACTGACGAAGCACTTTCTATTTCTTATGGGGCAGACGATTACATTACTAAGCCTTATAACCCTAATATATTATTACTAAGGATAAAAGCAGTACTTAAAAGAGTTAATAGTAGTTTATATGATAATACTAAAATGTATTATAAAGATTTAATATTTGATTTACAAAAGGGAATAATTAAAAATAATACTAAAGAAATAATACTTACTAAAAATGAAATGATAATATTTTCTTTCTTATTAACTCATAGGGAAAAAATAGTAACTAGAACTTATGGTTTCTTTATGGGATAATACTGAGTTTGTAAATGATAATGCTTTAACTGTAAATATAAGTAGGCTTAGGAATAAATTATCCTTAATAGGGTATAAAGATGTGATTGAAACTAGAAAAGGACAGGGGTATATTTTATTATGAAATTATTAGATTATATTAAAGATAAATTTTATTTTGTTATTATTTCTTTAGTTAGTTATTTTTTTATATTTTTAATATTATTAGCATTTAAAGTAGAAATTAATTTAGCACTTTTAATTATAATTATTTTATTATTAACACAAAGTGTATTACTTTTATATGATTATATAAGAAAGCAAAAATTTTATAAAGATTTAATATCTAATATAAAACGTTTAGATAAATCTTATTTAGTATTAGAAACAATAGATAAACCTGAATTTTATGAAGGGGCAATATTATATCACGCACTTTATGATATAAATAAGTCTATGAATGAAAATGTAAAAGCAAATGAATTACAATTAAATGAATTTAAAGATTATATAGAGATGTGGATACACGAAGTAAAGAAACCTATTGCTAGTTTAGTATTATTATTAAGTAATAAAAATAGTTTATTAGATAGAAAAGTTAAAAATATTTTAAATCAATTAACACTTACTATAGACCAAGTATTATATTATGTTAGAAGTGAATATGCAGAGAAAGATTACTATATAAAAGAAATAGATTTAGAAAGTGTTATTAAAAATGTTGGGATAAAAAATATGGACGATTTATTAATTAATAAAATAGATTTTATAGTAAATATAGAAAATATAAAAGTATATACTGATTCTAAATGGTTAGAGTTTATATTAAATCAAATAATAAATAATAGTATAAAATATAAAAGAAATATAAGTAATTCTTATATAAAAATATATAGTACTAAAGATAATAAAAATACTAAATTAATAATAGAAGATAATGGTATGGGTATACATTTAAGTGATATAAAAAGAGTATTTGATAAGACTTTTACTGGTATAAATGGAAGAAGGAAAAATTCTTCTACTGGTATGGGGTTATATATTGCTAAAAATTTATGTGATAAACTAGGGCATAAAATAGTAATAAGTTCTAAAGTAAATAGTTATACTAAAGTTATAATTACTTTTTCTAATAATAATTATTATAGTGTTATAAAGTAATGTTTCAAAAAAGTAATATATAGTAATATAAAACAAACGACAAAATGGGTATAAATAATGTATTATGTTTAAGTGAAAGGAGAAGTTATGGAAAATATTTTAAAAGTAGACAAAATAGAAAAGTACTATGGTAGTAGGTCTTCGCTTACTAAGGCTATAAATAATATATCTTTTCAAGTAGAAAAGGGAGAATTTGTGGCTATTATGGGTGCATCTGGAAGTGGAAAGACAACTCTTTTAAATGTAATATCTACAATAGATAAAGTAACTTCAGGACATATATACATAGATGGGTTAGATATTACTAAATTAAAGGGAAATTTACTTAATAAATTTAGAAGAGAAAAACTTGGGTTTATATTTCAAGACTTTAATTTATTAGATACATTAACTGCTTATGAAAATATAGCGCTTGCTTTATCTATACAGAATATAAGTAGTAAAGAAGTGGATATAAGAGTTAAAAAAGTAGCAGAAGAATTAGATATAAAAGATGTATTAGAAAAGTATCCATATCAAATGAGTGGAGGACAGAAACAAAGAGTAGCATCAGCAAGAGCAATTATAACTAACCCATCACTAGTACTTGCAGACGAACCAACTGGGGCATTAGACTCTAAGTCTAGTAAAATGTTACTAGAGAAGTTTAAATATTTAGACGAGATGGGCGCTACTATACTTATGGTAACACACGATGCTTTTACAGCAAGTTATGCTAAAAGGGTAATCTTTATCAAAGATGGTAAAATTTTTAAAGAGATTTATAGAGGGGAAAATACTCGAAAAGAATTTTTTGATGAGATTATAGATGTTGTTACTTTATTAGGTGGAGATGTAAATGATGCTCTTTAAATTATCTATAAAAAACATTAAGAAAAGTATTAAAGATTATGCCATCTATTTTTTTACTCTTATTCTTGGTGTTTCAATATTCTATGTTTTTAATGCTTTAGATAGTCAAACAATTATGATAGATGTATCTTCTTCTACTAGTGAGATAATACAACTTATGATGACTATATTATCAGGAGTAAGTGTATTTGTATCATTTACATTAGGGTTTTTAATAATATATGCGACTAGGTTTTTAATGAAAAGAAGAAATAAAGAGTTTGGAATATATCTAACTTTAGGTATGAGTAAGAGAAAGATAAGTTTAATATTATTTTTTGAAACATTACTAATAGGTATTTTATCTCTTTTTATAGGTATTGTATTAGGTGTATTTTTATCACAAGTTATGAGTTTATTAGTTGCTAATATGTTTGAAGCAGATTTAACTAAATTTAAGTTTATTTTTTCTTCAAGTTCGGCTATTAAAACTATTATTTATTTTAGTATTATGTATTTAATTGTAATATTATTTAATACTTTTAGTGTTAGTAAATGTAAATTGATAGATTTATTATATAGTTCTAAAAAAAGTGAAAAGATTAAACTTAAAAATCCTTATATATGTATAATATTATTTATTATATCAATAGTTGTATTAGGTCGTGCGTATTATATTGTAACACATGATTATATGGCTTTAAGTGAAGTAAAAGATATATTAAAACCTATAGTGATGGGAATAGTATCAACATTTTTTATATTTTATTCATTATCAGGTTTAATATTAAGAATAGTACAAAGTTTAAAACATTATTATTATAAGGGACTTAATAGTTTTGTATTTAGAGAATTTAGTAGTAAAGTAAATACTATAGTATTAAGTATAAGTATTATATGTTTAATGTTATTTGTTACTATATGTTTATTATCTTCTTGTTTTACTATTAAAAATTCTATGAATAAAAATTTTAAAGAATTAGTGCCAGTGGATGCTGATTATTCTGTATTTATGAATATGCAAAATAATTATGAAGATTATATAGAATATGGATATAATGAAGAACAGATAAGTACTTCTAATTATACTGTAAAAGAGAAATTTAAATTATTAGGGTTTGATATTATACCTTACTTTAAAGATTATATTGAAGTTAATTTATATGCTACTCCAGAATTAAAATTATGTAATACATTAGGTTCTAAATTAAATGAATTAAAAGAAAAGTATGAGTTTTTAGATTATGACTCTGAAGAAGAAGTTATAATGGGAATAAATGAATATAATAAAGTTGCTAAGATGTATGGAACACAAGAGTATACTTTAAAAGATAATGAATATATGATTATTGCAGACTATAAATCTATGGCTAAAGTAAGAGATATAGCACTTAAAAATAGAGAAACTATTTCCTTATTTGGACATACTTTAACACCAAAATACACTCAAACTAAAAATGGTTTTGTAGAGATGTCTAGTAATCATATAAATACTGGAATTATATTAGTTCCTGATAAAATATTAGATAAAAATTATATTTATGAAAATCATTTGATAGGTAATTATAAATTAAAAAATGAAGAAGAAATAAGAGAGTTAGAAGAAAATATAAATAAGTTAGATAGTGAAAAAGATAAGTATGTTCTTCCTAATGGGGCTACTAAATTATCTATTAAAGAGGCAACTGTTGGACTTACTGCTATGGTAACATTTATAGGGCTATATTTAGGAATAATATTCTTAATTAGCAGTGCAGCAATACTTGCGCTTAAAGAATTATCTGAAAGTAGTGATAATAAAGAGAAGTTTCAAGTTTTAAGAAAGATAGGAACTGACGAAAAGTTAATAAATAAAGCATTATTTAGGCAAATAGCAATTATATTTTTACTTCCTTTAATACTTGCTTTGATACATTCAGTGTTTGGAATTAAGTTTGCTATTCAAGTTTTAGAAGTATTTGGTAATGAAGAACTAATTCCGTCTATTATTATAACAACTATAATATTAGTTATAATATATGGAGGATACTTTATGATAACTTATTTTAATAGTAAAAATATAATAAGAAATAGAAATTGATAGAGAAATCTATCTTTTTTTATATCTAACAGTAGGAAAAACTTTTTTAAGTTTATCGTCGTCATATATTTTATCGCATATTTCTCCTATAAAAGTATAAGCAGGTTTATTATGGTGTCTTAAGTTTTGTCTAATTAAAGCACATGAAGTAATAAGAGCATCTAAAACTATGAAAATAACTAAAGCATCAATAATATAGGCGCCTATAAGGGGTGGGATAACATTAACTAGTTTACTAATTGTAGGGAAAATATATCTTATATAAACTAAAGTAGCAACTCCCCAGACTAACATTACTGGTATACTTGTTTTACCGTCAAAATTTAGAGGATGGCTTGAGTAGTCCCAAGAAATAATACCGAAGAGGTTTTCTTGTATGAGTGCTCCAATAAATTCATATAAGCCACCTATGAGGGAAGCAAGTAGAATTAGTTTTAACCATTTATAATTCTTTTCTGCAAATATAGTAGTCATAATTACTGCACCTATACCATAAATGGGACTAAAAGGGCCATAGATAAGGCCTTGACTTGTTCTTATCACAATAGTGCCTGTTTTAAATAAATTAGCAATAAAACCTAAAAACATTTCATAGTAGTTACCAAATATAGAACCAATTAAAAATATAATAAACAATTTATTAAATGTAAGATGTCTTTCTTTAAGCGATAAATAAAATTTTCTCATATTTACTCCTTAAATAAATTATATCATTATATTAAATAAAAAAATAGTGAAATAATATTACATATTTCGACTATTTAATTTTAATATTTTACTTACTTCATTATCAAGATAAGGGGAATTAGTGCTGTTTGCTTGAAGTTTTTTATAGTGTTCTTCTTTAAGCCTTTCTTTTTCATTGTTACAATAAAGTATTCTACTATTTTTAAATTCTTCTAGGGAATTATAATCATTTAAATCAATTATGTCAGTTATTTTAGATAAAGAGAAACCCTTAAGTAATTTATTACCTATGATATTACCGTTAACATCTATTAAAGCAAAGTATTTACCATCATTAAAATAAAATTTTTCTGTTTCATTTCTGTTAGTTATTTCATTAAAGTAAGTATAAATATCGTCATTAGTAAAATTAGAATTAATATTAAAAGAACATAAGAAACATTTATAATCATTAAATAAGTTAAAATCAATTATTTCCCATTTATTTTGAGGTATAATGAATTTATCTAGTTTATAATTATAAATAGCATTAAAGTTACCTGTTCCATTTTGGACTTTAAATAAGTTAAAATTTTTGATAAGTGATAACTCTTGGATATAACCGAAGTAATAAGAATTAACTTTCCATCTATTGATTTCAATTAAGGTGTCATTTATAAGTCTATAGTGTATCATAGTGTAAAAGTTATTTGTTTTAGTAATTATGATAGCATTGTTATTATCTAATATATATTTATCTTCTTTTCTTTGTCTTCTAATTAATCTTTCTATTTTAGTTTTGTATAGCATTATTGACCACCAAGTAATAATTTTATCAAATGTAGTAGAGTTTTGCAAATGGTAAAGGAAAATACTTGTATAAAAATAAAATAAATTGTATAATGTAAGTGTTGAGAGAAATTTATATAATATGAAAGGGTGCATTTGGTATCCACCTGAATGTCTACCCGTATTTAGAGAAGACATATCTAAACGTTAATAATATTAAAAAGTGTTATTTTTTTATAATAGTAGTAATTAAAGCCACTACTAATAAAATGTGATAAACAAGTTGTAATAATTTTAAATTTTTCTCATAATGATTGACATTATATTATTTATTATCTAATTATGGGTAATAAATTTTTTAAAATTATAAAAGTACAAAATAAACTACTTGATAAAATAAATAAAAAGATGTATAATGTATACATTGAGAGAAATCTCATACAATATAAAAGGGAACATTTAGTCTCAACCTGAATGTCTACCCGTGAAAAGATAAACATATCCTCTTTACTTATTCAGTAAAGAAGATGTGTCATTTTTTTATTATCGCTACT